>PAFO01000035.1 GCA_002705385.1 Flavobacteriaceae bacterium | reverse complement strand
TACTTTGAAATTGCTGTTAACTCCTGTCCATTCAGAGATTTAAGTTTTGCTTTTCCCTCTCCTGCTTTTAAAGCATTTGCAACATCAGCAGCTAACAACTTTCCCGAAACCACGTGATAAGTTAAAATATTAGATAAAGCTTTTACATTAGCAGGTTCTAAAAGTGAACTAAGAGTTTTACTATCAATTTTCGCGAAAGCATCATTGTTCGGCGCAAACACTGTAAATGGTCCCTCACCTGACAGAGCTCCAACTAAATCCGCTGCTTTTAGGGCAGTTACTAATGTTGAAAAATTTTTATTTGACACAGCCGCGTCGACAATAGTTTGTGAGCTAGCGCTCAATGCAAAAGAAAGAGCGATTATAAGTAAAGTTATTTTTTTCATTGTATATATATTTTATGAAATTCGAACTTACTTTAAATAATTTTTTATTTGGATTTTAAATATCATTTTAAATTTATAATGATATAGGATTTTGATATGATGAAATAAACCTGCTTTATACAAAACGAATATAAATTTTGAATTACCTATAATCTTTTAAATGAACTGAATCTATTCGAAAATCACAATCTGCAATGGGTCACTCCTTTATTAGGGTTAGTCTTACTTATTTAAGAGGATTAGAAGTACCTGAACTCAATGAAGAGGATATGCCGATGATTTAACCCCCCCTAAAGCTAATTAGTGACGACAGTATTTTCTGATGGTACTACTATATCTTATTATAATGAAATTAGAATTTAATTAATTCCACCAATATAAGATTGATGCATAGGATTCAAAGCTTGAATTTTTGTTTTCCAAGCTTTACTAATATCTCCTAAGACAGTGGTTTTTTCAATTTTAAACAATTTATTCAATTTCACAAATATTGGTGAGCCGAGAACTTTGCCTCCAAGTTCTTCCCAATGTTTTGAATCTTCAAATATTTCAATTAATGTTCCAGTTTTCTCATTCTCATCTAGAAACCATTCAAATCTGACAATTCCCGAATCGTCTAAACTATAGAAAAGAGGACAATGCTCTTCTCGAATAAATTTCTTTAACACGTCGCTATCTACTGTATATGACCCTTGTAATAAAACAGTTACTTGATTGCTTTTTATATTTAATTCTTTTTTCATAATGTCTTAGCTAAATGATTTGATTGACATAAAAATAGGTATTATAAGTAAAATATATTTTCATTTTAATTAATTTATGGTTAATAGCTGTTAATATAGAAAATCTACAATATCTTAACTCCGTGTTTTATTCATATTCACGAACCTTCTCTAACCTATCCTTTTCTTCTGTAGTAGTTAGAATATTAACTTGTACTTCTGAAGGTTCAATAAAAGTGTCGTCTGTAATAATTTTGTGTCTTGGTAATGTATACTGGAGTAATATTTGTGACAGTTTCAGTTTTTGATTTGTATTTAAATCCTTTAATTCAATACTAGTAATTACATCGTCAATTAGTTGTTGTAATTTATGTTTCGTCTCTGTTGTAAGCCTGTTATGCAAACCTGCTATTCTACCCATATATTTATGTACTTTATTATAAATTTTTATTTATTATCAAATTAATCCTATATAGTGCTATTGTAATATTATTGTATACATCTGCTTTATCTAAGATTTTTCAGAACTAGATACACCTCCCCTAAAGGATGAAATGGTTATCTATACTCTGCTTCACCTTGAGTTTCACAAGCCTAGATATTTTAGCTACAACTATAGAACATTGCTAAAACTTGAGAGTACTTATCACTTCTATAATTTGTGACCCTGCACCGCGTCTCTCATGCACCTACGTGTCTTGCCTTTTGCCTTTTGTACAAGACTGTTTAAAACATTAGCCCAAAGTATTTAGCCAAAAACTAATGAGTGCTTAAAAAGCTTTCATATAAGTATTACGTATAATCAAATTTGTTTTGCATTTTCAATTGATTTTTTTTTGATTTATATCTTGTAGCTAAATGACAAGGGACTCACTAGATAATATAACTGCTGGGAGGATTTTAAATCCTACGCTGAGGGTATGCCAAAAAATCCAATTAATGCTTACAGGGGTAAAGAATTTAAAAATTGGATCGATTTTATAGGCGAAGAAGATTAGTGCCAAATAAGTGCCAAGAATTTGACTAACTTTATACTGTAACTACTTTTTCAATCACAAGGAACTACCTATTTTTGGGTGCCAAAACAAACTCAAAAAATAGAATTTTACAATTAAAGCCTTAAAATACTTCGTACTGAAACGTTTGAGTGATTTATAACTAGAACAATAAATTCAAATTAATGTTATTAATAAACATAATAAGTTAATTTTTAATGATCAAAAAAAAATATTTTTCTATTTTATTTTATTTCTTTATTGGAGTCTTTAATTGTTTTACTCAAGATGGCGATCTTCTTATTCAGCAGTACAATAAGGGGCCTGGATTAGATCAAAATTTTTCTAAATGGTCACTTAGAATTGGTCCTCAAATTAGTAGAATAAACACAGACTTAGGAACAAGCTCACCAACACTTACATTTGGAGGAGGTATGGAAATAGAATACGGATTATCAAAAACTACAGGTCTAGTAATCGGAGCACAATATACCCCTATTGGATATACTTACATTGAAGGAGACTCCACAGCAACCGATAGATTAAAATATATTAGTTTACCCTTACTATTAAGGCTACAGCCAACGACAAAAATTAGTTTTGGGCTAGGAATTGTCTATCAGATCTATTTAAATGGAGAAAAAAAGCTCGAAAAAGAAAAAGTGAAAGTAATAACTTCATATGAAGAAGGAATTTTTAAAAATACAATAGGAGCCAATCTCCAAGTTGCCTATTATATTAAGCGGCTTTTAATTTATGGAAATTTTAGATGGGTTCGACGAACAAGCCCTCCAATACAGTCACAAACTAATAATACTTTAGGCTTTCAAATGGGAGTTAATTTCCGTTTATGGAAAAGTAAGTTACGCCTTTAGAATTCAGTTTTTCTTGAAATTATTTCTATGGCTCCGTTGGCGCCCTGCTCACCAAATTTTTTAATTGCATTATCCCCTTTAATTATATTTATTGATTCTATGGTTTCTGGATCAAGATCTTTCAAAAGGTTTAAATCTTCCTGAAATTTACCATTAATTATAATTAAAGGGGGGCTTGGATAAGAAGTTATTATTTTGAACTTTTCACTTTCCTCAGAACCAATAAAATCAAGATTAGCCCCTTCAAATTCATCATTTTTCTCTAGATAAATTTTGATAAAAGGGGATTCTCTAGGTAAATTTTCTTTTCCTAAAAACANTATTTCTTGAGTTNCTCCNTTTNTAAACTCGATTACTTTTCCTGAAGNAATCATNATGCGAGGTTCATTTTTAGGTTTACTTGGAANCTCTTTTATGTTTTCNGTGCTTTTATATTTCTTAANTACNTTACAAGAATAAAATGTNAGAAGAAATAAAATAAAGATCAGGGCTGATTTCATTANGTATNTTTTNATTAAAATAATTTAATTAGGCTGATNTTTAAATAAAGGTGATTNTTAATTCTNTGTGTAGTNATGTATGCTGAAGTATAATTCAANATTAANTTACCNCGCCAACTAGAANGGTAATATATCAATCCCCCTTGTANGGTTTTTCTAAAAAATTTTGCTTTAAAATTATATAANGAATTTGGTTCAAATATACTTCCNGTCAANGAGTAATCNTGAAAATTTACTGTNAATTTNGCTCCNGNNAAAAATGCAAATCCCTTGCNGAGATNCTCTAACCNNTGACCAAAAAANGGAAGCCCTGGTAAAGNCCCCCATTGAATCCCAATACGGCTGCTAAGATTAGTTCNAAAACTTCCTGCAAATATTCTGTTTTCCTGAACCANCTTTGTTTTATTACTCANTTTANTCCCCCANAAAATNGANGCCTCAANNTTAACATGAAAGGATTGTGGGATGGAGTAAGCCCAAGTAAGNGGTTNTATNTTAAGAATNTATATATGNTAATTATTCTGAANAAATTTTGCAAGACTTGCATTTGCCCCNGAAGTNCCTATTTGAANCCCCCAGCCGTAACCAAAATCTANGTTNTTAAAATATTCTTTTTGAAAACCCANANAAAGCCANCCGCTGTATGGATAATCTATCTTATCCAAATCATTTGTTAACCTCAAAGAAGGTGTGTTAATCTCTTGTCCAAATGTCCAATGTTCTGATTTATAGGTATGATAATTAAGGGAATCTTTGGGCTCCTTTTTTAAGCCTCCATATTTTAAGAAAATTCCACTGCTATAGTAACGATCTGTACCAAAATAAAGGTCGTTGTCAACACTTAAACCAAAATATTTTTGACTCATCAACATCGTTGACATAAGTAAAAATATAGAAAAAAATAATAGTTGCTTATTCAAATTGAAATTCTAGTTCTTATTTTTAAAAATTAATAAAGGCAAAGAACAATAAAAGGCTTTTTTTAAAGTAATTTTAATAACAAGTTTTTTGATTTGTTTAATATTTTCTTCTTTTAAACTTTTATTAATATTGGGAAAAATGACCTTAGTAGAGTTTACAGGATAAACGTCTGCTAAATATATAGTGCTTTTAAAATAAGCTGGAAAAGCTAGTGCATAAGTAAAATTACTCTCTGCATAATTTGAAATCCCGAGTAATACAAGTATTTTACGCATCTAATTTTTTTGCAAAACTACTAACTCTATCTTTATAACTACTATTTTGAAGGAAACAATGATAAGAAAAGCAGAAAAAACTGATTTAATAATAATAAAGAAAATTACTGATGCTTGTACTCAAAATCTAATAGATCAGAATATATTCCAATGGAATAAGGAATATCCTAGTTTAGCTACATTTGAAAAAGATATTAAGGAAGAAGTATTATACGTATATATAGATAAAAGAAAAATTGTAGGTTGTATAATGTTTTCTGAGGAAAAAGATCCGCATTATAACAATGTAAAATGGATTACGCCAGATGGCCATAATTTATATATCCATCGTTTAGCAGTACATCCAAAAAATCAAAAACAAGGAATTGCCCGTAAAATGATGGACTTTGCTGAAAATTTTGGTAAAGAAAAAGGGATGAAATCAATTCGCTTAGACACCTTTAGTCAAAATCCTAGAAATATTAAATTCTATAGGGAAAGGGGTTATAAAAAATTAGGTGATGTATACTTTTCAAAACAGAGCAAGGATCCATTTCACTGTTTTGAAAAACTAATAAAAAGGATTTAGTTATGTACTTTTACATCTTCTATGAAATCATATGTCAGCCATTTTGAAAAAGATAGTATCGGATACCTGGAATTCGGACACCCATCCGCAAATTCATTGCCTTTAGAATTACTACAAAAACTCGAACAGAAACTAAAAATCCTTTCAGAAGATAGACAGGTAAAAGTTATAATAATTCAAAGTAATGGCGACAGTACCTTTTGTGCTGGAGCATCTTTTGATGAAATGAAAAAAATGAAAAACAAAAAAGAAGCAACTGCTTTTTTTATGGGTTTTGCAAATCTCATTAACACCATCCGTTCACTAAACAAGTTTATACTTGCCAAAGTACAAGGGAAAGTTGTGGGTGGAGGTGTTGGTCTAGTAGCTGCCTGTGATATTGCTTTTGCCCTTGAAGCTGGTTCTGTAAAGCTATCAGAATTATCTATTGGGATCGGACCCTATGTTATTGAACCTGCTGTATCAAGAAAAATTGGAGCTGCCGCATTTAGAGAGTTATCATTAGATGCTAATAAATGGAAATCGGCGANATGGGCTAAAAAGAAAGGGCTGTATAGATCAGTTTCTAAATCCAAGGAAACTCTTAATCAAAAAGTTTTAAAAACCGCTACTAGATTANCTAGATANCCNCAAAAAGCAAATACAAGNCTTCGAAAACTTCACTGGAAAGAGACAGATCATTGGGATNTTTTNCTTCCTAAAAATGCTGAAATNACTGCAAAATTGGCTTTAGAAAAAGCTNCACAAGATATACTTANAAAAATNTAATATAAATGAGTAGCACTGTTAGAATNACTAAAGAGTTTAAGTTTGAGGCGGGCCATGCTCTTTTCGGACACGANGGCTTATGTAAAAATGTACATGGGCATNGCTATAAACTTTCAGTTACACTTATNGGANGGCCAATTGAAGATANATCAAACGTTAAATTTGGTATGGTAATNGATTTNNGTGATCTTAAAANNATAGTCAATGANTTGGTGGTTAAACCATTTGACCATGCTACTATACTGAATATAAANTCCCCNCATTTAGAATTAGCNNATAATATGGAACAATGGGGTCATAAAATAGTCCGAGTGAGCTACCAGCCGACTAGTGAAAATATGGTCATTGATTTTGCTNAAAAAATTGGAGCTGCATTGCCTTCTCATTTGAAACTTCATCATCTAATTTTAAGAGAAACTGAAACCTGCTATGCNGAGTGGCATGNNTCTGATCAGAAAGATNATTAAAATCCTAACGCATCCAANTCTGCTTTTGATNTTACTACAGNCCCATCCTCNTTTATTTCTTCACATTCAATGNNNATNGATAAATTTTCTGGTNCTTCAAAATCTTGAATAGAAATCCCCAANTCAGGATTTTNATATAAATTTTTCATATAAACCGCCCAAATTGGTAATGCCATTGTTGCNCCTTGGCCAAAAGCAATCTCTTTAAAATGTATAGCCCNNTCTTCNCCTCCAACCCATACTCCNGTGGCAAGNTTTGGNACCATNCCCATAAACCAGCCATCACTTTGATTCTGTGTAGTTCCTGTTTTNCCTGCTATTTGATTTTCAAAAANATATGGATATCCCGTAANTACATTTTCGTAGACGTAATTTGTTTTTTCTANACCNGCATGCCGAAGTCTTGCCCCTGATCCTGCCTTAGTTACTCCTTGAAGAAGATTAACAGTGACATAGGCCGCCTCTTGGCTTAATACGTCTTGTGTTTCAGGNACTACTTCATAAAGTGCTCTGCCATTTTTATCTTCTATNCGNGTAATAACCACAGGNTTTACNTATATCCCTTGGTTTACAAAAGTNCTATATGCTCCTACCATTTCAAANAAGCTAATGTCNGGAGTGCCCAATGCAATNGAAGGNACTGCAGGCAANGTGGANGTAATCCCCATTTTNCGAGCCAAATTAATGACGGGTCGAGGACCNACTAAATCCATGATTCTCGCACTAACAGTATTAATTGAATTAGCCAAAGCGTTTTTTAANGTNCGNGTCCTTCCGTATTTGTCTCCTGAATTTTTTGGGCACCATGCNTTCATNTTACCATGTTTCATTGGCTCTATACAATANAGNGCNTCNGGAAGTGAATCACAAGGGGACAGCTTGAGTTGNTCTATNGCAGTTGCATATAAAAAAGGCTTAAAAGTTGATCCGATTTGACGTCTTCCTTGTTTTACTTGGTCNTATTGAAAATGCTTGTAATTAAATCCTCCCACCCACGTTTTTATGTGTCCCGATTGAGGTTCCATAGACATTAGTGATGCTCTTAAGAAATGTTTGTAGTATCGGATCGAATCAATTGGTGTCATGATAGTGTCGCGCTCACCATTCCAAGTGAAAATCCGCATTGGTGTTTTTTGATAAAAGGAAGCCAAAATTTCTGCTTTCTCAATCCCTGCTAATTTCATTTTTCTCCAACGTTCTGTTCTATATGCCGTACGCTCGATGAGCGTATCAATCTCTCCCTCCCGTAATTCTAAAAAAGGAGCTGTTGGGTTAATCTTTTTTGAGTTTTGTTTAAAAAATTCTTTTTGTAAATTTTTCATGTGTTCATCTACCGCTGCCTCCCCAATGGCCTGCATTTTTGAATCAATAGTCGTAAAAATACGAAGCCCATCACGATAAAGAGAATGTCTATTGCCATCAGATTTTGGATTATTTGCAATCCAATTATCCATAAATTCTTTGAGATAAGCTCTAAAATATGTAGCCAATCCTTCTCTATGTGACTCTGGTGTATATGTAATTTTGATTGGTAATTGCGAAAGAGAATCTTTTTCTTCTTTAGAAATCAATTCATTCCTAAGCATCTGCTGAAAAACAATATTTCTTCGAACTTTGACCTTTTCTGGTCTTCTAATTGGATTGTAAAGTGATGAGTTTTTTAGCATTCCCACGAGAGTAGCTGATTCTTCAATGTTTAATGTCAAGGGGGTTTTATTAAAAAAAATTTTTGCTGCTGAACGAACACCATCGGCTTGGTATCCAAAATCGTATTTATTCAAATACAAGGACAAAATTTCATTTTTAGTGTAGCGTTGTTCTAACTTTACAGCAATAACCCATTCTTGAGCTTTCTGTAAAACTGCTTTAAATTTATTTCGAGAACGAACTCCTACAAAAATCTGACGTGCTAATTGCTGTGTAATAGTACTTGCTCCTCCGCGCTTTCCCAAATACGTAAAAGCACGTAATGTTCCTTTCCAATCAATCCCGGCATGCTCATAAAATCGTTCGTCTTCCGTTGCAATGAGCGCCTGGACCATGTTTTGAGGAAGTTCTTCGTAAGTAATTGGAGTTCGATTATCATCTAAATAATACTTGCCCAAAATCTCACCATCTGAGGAAATGATTTGTGTTGCTAGGTTTGTTTTGGGATTTTCCAATTCCTGAAGATCAGGCATGGGTCCATACCATTCAAAAGCTGCACCAACAAAAAGTAATCCCAAAGTAAGTGTCCCTGCAAAAAATAGATACCACATCAACTGGATGTGTTTTTTAAATGTGGGTGTTTTTGTTTTTGCCATAAAATTATTTGTCAAGAGCTTCTACACTTAATCCTACTGAAACAATCCCTTCCAAGTTAGAGATTCCTTTAATACTCCCGCTTTTGCGCATGGCATGAGAAATTTCCACAACTAAAGGTTTACTCTCAGGAAAAAAAATTCCTTCTTTCCACCATAATTTACTTTCCTTTACCTCAGTAAAACCATCCCCTAACCAAGTTCCGTCCGGTTTTGCCATTGCATATTCCAAGGTGTCTTGAAGAACTAACTCATCTGCTACTTTTAATGAACAGATTAAGAAAATATTATTAAAAACATAGGAATTATCGTTCCTCAAGTGAACAAAAATGTTATGTGGTTTACTTTCAAATGATATATCACTTAATTCAAAAACATATGGTTTAGTGCTCATCCCTTCAATTCCTATAGTATAATAAGAAGTGAAATGAGATTCTTTATTGCATGAGATTAAGCCTAAAAGCAAAAGAAAGATTATACTACATTTTATTCTTTGGAACATTGTGGTGTTGCTTTTTTTCTATTTGGTGTGTAACAGGTTAACCCAAAGATAAAGGGATTTGTATGAATCTCTCAAGAATAAAACCTTAAATTACTGTTTAAATTTTAAGATTTCTGAACGCCCCTTTTTGAAAATTTTATTGCTGTTATGAGTTCCTTTTCTTAATTTAAGCTGCTTTTCTAGGGGTAGAGCAATGATTTTCTGGCATGCTGAAGAGCAACATTGATCCATTTTTTCTTTACACAATTCGCATTGAATAAACAACAAGTGACATGCCTCGTTAATACAATTTACATGGGTGTCACATGGCGCTCCACACTGGTGGCATTTGGAAATAATATCGTTTGAAATCCGTTCACCTCTTCGTTCGTCAAACACAAAATTCTTCCCTCTAAACTTATTTTCAATTCCCAATTTTTTGACCTGACGAGCATATTCTATTATTCCCCCTTCTAATTGATATACATTACGAAACCCCTTATGTTTAAAATAGGCACTCGCCTTTTCACAACGGATGCCCCCCGTACAATACATCAAAAGGTTTTTATTTTCTTTATATTGGGATAAATCTTTTTCTATAATAGGCAATGATTCTTTAAATGTATCTACATCTGGAGTAACTGCTTTTTGGAAATGTCCAATCTCACTTTCATAATGATTTCGCATATCCAAGCAAACAGTATTTTCATCCTCTAATAAACTATTGAATTCTAAAGCATTGACATGCTTCCCCTTTTTAGTTACATCAAAGTTTTTATCTTCCAGGCCATCAGCAACAATTTTATCACGGACTTTGACGGTTAATTTTAAAAAGGATTTGTTGTCCTGTTCTACTGCTATATTTAAACGTACATTTTCTAGAAATGTAACACTGTCAATTTGAGTTTTAAAAAGGCTAAAGTTTTTTGCAGGCACAGAGAGTTGTGCGTTTATCCCTTCATGGGCCAAATAAATCCTCCCTAAGACTTCCAATGTTTGCCAATGTATAAATAAATAATCCCGGAACAATTGCGGATTTCCGATTTGAATATACTTATAAAAGGAAAGGGTAAGCCGGTCTTCACCAGCTTGCTCAATTAGCTGTGCGCGTTCATTCGCACTTAATTTGTTATACAGTTGCATGCTATACACATTTAAGTGAGAAACAAAGGTAAGAAATTAGACGATTTCTAGTATTTGACATGATTCTCTTTCATAGAATAAAAAGTATTCATTTTTAAAATGTTCGATTTACTTAGTCTGAAAGTTTGAAGGTAAGATAAACCAGTCCTTGTTTTTCAAGTGTTAGAGTTTGGCGAAGAATAGAATAACTGTCAACATTAATCAATGCTTGAATAAATTCGGATTCTCGGGTCATCCTTTCTTTCTCGCATGATATTTCAGTTAAGACAAAATCTTTTATGCTCAATGCTTCATTTTTTGAATTATATGCTGCAAATCCACTATTACAAGAGGTTTGAATTTCAACCGAATTCTCTTTGAGAAATGTAATTCCTGAATCCTCATCTAAAACAGACGAACTAATTGCCAATTCGGTTCGCAAGGAGGTGAGTTTCCATGCATTGATCAGGTCTTCATTTGTAGGGCGAGTCAAGGTAAGTATTTTTTGGCCCTCTATATTCTCTAGATATGCTCTATTTTTTTCTAAATAATAATTCAAAATAACAGAATCTAAGAGAGCTTTCAATTCTTTTTCTCTAATTCCTTCAGGGCCTGAACAGCCTATAAGTGTGGAGGCAATCACAGAAAAGCTTAAAGTACTTGATTCGATAGATACCTCACCAAAAAGAGTATTGCAACCCGCAGATAGTGAAAAGTTTTCCTTTTCAAAAAAAAGAGTCCCTCCTCCTTCAATATCCCAATGTCCCATAATTGTCTCTGGATATAAAAAGTCATCTGAAGGATTGTCACTTTTACATACAGAGGTTAAAATACCAATAAATAAACCTAGGTAAAAAAGAAAAAAGCGCCGCATGGTTTAGGTTATAGAATTTAAAGTCTTTTTAAATAATATTCGTCAGCCGGTCTTTAAGAACTTTATCATCAATTTATAAGCTAGTTTAGGTGTGGTGTTTTTGCTCCTATCAAAATCAACTCTGTTTGGCGACCGTTTACATATCTAAATCCATTGGGGCCATAATAGCCAGCTTCCTCTAACATCACACGAATATCTTTATCCCACTCGATAATAAAAACTTTTGTGTTTAGTTCTATCGCATAAACTGTATTCTCATAAAGGGGGTGATCTCCAGACCCAGGAATACCTTCTTGTGCATCCCACATTCCAAAAGTAGTTCCTGCAGAATGGCCGTAAAGTCCAAGAGGATGAGTATAAATTTGAGGCCTGAGTCCAGAAGCTTTACTATCAGCTATTGCCAATCGCAAAGTCTCGTTTCCTGTTCTGCCTTTTTTAAAATTATTTGTCAAATGGTCTTGAACAGCATTTCCTTGTGCTAAAGCGTAATTTAAAAAATCGGGGGCATCAATCTCTTCCGGGTTTAAAACATATGCAAGTTCTTGGCAATCTGTATTCAAGGTAAGATAACTAATCCCAAAGTCACAATGAACTAGATCACCTGGGATGATTACATCAGTTTTAGATTTGCCATCAAAAGCATATAAATCACTTTTACCTGTTCTTTGGACATCTACTGTTGGTTGAAACCAAGTAGACAATCCCAAATCCAAAACTTTTTGCCGCATCCACCATACCACATCTTCTGTAGTAGTTACACCTGGGGTAATAACATTGGTTGAGAAGGCTTCTGAAATTATATTGTGGGTAATTTCAACCAATTGATTGAAAATAATCATCTCTATTGGTGTTCGTGTTTCAATCCACCGAACCGCCAGGGTTTCTGCAGAAACTACTCGTTTTTGAAAGGGCCTTGGTAGGACACTCATCATCCCGTCATAATCAGTCTTCGCTAGCCCATCTGCTATACCATAATACTCAGAAATATTAACCCCGATGCGTTTTGGATTTTGGGTTTTAATGTAATCTGCGAGAGCTTCCCACTGATTTGGTTGTTCTTCTTTGTTCCAAATTGAGCGTATATTTTTCCCAAAATTATAACGAGTTATCGCCACGGCATCAACTCCTTTTTTGGTCTTTGAAAACACCAAAATAGTTCGTCTTCTAGCATTGAGCCATGTTGGGGGGAGAAGGGTTTTAACAACAGGATCTTCGTTATACTCCCTGGTAATTAGAACCCACATGTCTAAATCTTCTTCTTGCATTAATCTAGGAAGTAATTTTTCTATCCTTTCTTTTTGAATTTCATCAATCAGTTTAGCACGTTCCCTTAAAGGAAGAATGTGCTGGCTAAAAAGATATCCTGAGAATAGAAAAAAGATTAATAAATAGTTTTTCATGAAAAATATTTTTAAAATTTAAACTTACAAAAAATTGTTAATAATGGACTGATTTCCTTCTTGTAAGCCTAAATAAGAAACAGTAAATTAGCTAAAAATAGTGTTATGGGCGATCAGAAAAATGCAAAACAAAAAGCACTTCAACTTACGCTAGATAAGTTAGATAAAACCTATGGTAAAGGTTCCGTAATGAAACTCGGAGATGAGGCTATTGAAGAAGTGGAAGCAATTCCTTCAGGATCAATTGGCCTAGATATAGCCCTTGGTGTTGGAGGCTATCCTCGTGGTCGTGTGATTGAAATTTATGGGCCTGAATCCTCTGGTAAAACTACACTAACACTCCATGCAATTGCTGAATGTCAAAAACAAGGCGGTATTGCAGCTTTCATCGACGCAGAACATGCTTTTGACCGTTTTTACGCTGAAAAATTAGGTATCGATCTAGGAGAACTTATCATTTCTCAACCTGACCATGGAGAACAAGCATTGGAAATTGCAGATAATCTCATACGTTCTGGTGCTATTGACATAGTAGTTATAGATTCAGTGGCTGCGCTCACTCCAAAAAGTGAGATTGAAGGTGAAATGGGAGATTCCAAAATGGGGCTTCATGCACGTTTAATGTCTCAGGCTCTAAGAAAACTTACAGCTTCAATAAGTAAAACAAATTGTACCGTTTTCTTTATTAATCAACTTAGAGAAAAAATTGGGGTTATGTTTGGAAATCCTGAAACTACAACAGGAGGAAATGCCTTAAAGTTTTATGCTTCGGTTCGTCTGGATATCCGCCGTTCTACACAAATCAAAAGTACTGAATCCGAAGTTTTAGGAAATAAAACAAGAGTTAAAGTGGTTAAGAATAAAGTTGCCCCTCCTTTTAGAACTACTGAATTTGACATTATGTATGGAGAGGGCATTTCTAAAATCGGTGAAATCATTGATTTGGGTATCAACTATGAGATAATCAAGAAAAGTGGTTCTTGGTTTAGTTACGGTGAAACCAAAATAGGTCAAGGGCGAGATGCTGTAAAGAATTTGCTTGATGACAATCCAGAATTGATGGAGGAGTTAGAGATAAAGATTATGAATACTCTTAAATCAGTAAATTCTTAGTNCTANGAGTTTTTATTTTTCCACACTTCNATAGCTTCTAATGCCATTCTTTTAGGNTCTTTTTCCAAGGTNTTTTTAATTAACNTGTGTGACTCCTTCTGAAGAGTTTCTGTTTTTTTATTCTTAATNTCTTNAACTTGAATTATATTCAATGCTTTTACCCTTAANNTACCNGGATANCCATGGGANGTATACCAAGGAAATTTCCTTTTACANTCCAAAAACACNANTGGTAAAATTGGAAGNTCATGTTCAAGTGCCAATTTGAATGCTCCTTTTTTAAAAGGATTTAATAAAANNGTTTCGTCTAGATATTCTTTTTCAGGAAAAATNCAAATNCTATANCCCTTTTCAATTACATTCTGCGCTCTTTGATAAACTNCATAACGACTTTTGGAAGAAGTTCTNTCTACCATTATTGCAGCTCTTTTGTANAGATATCCAAAAAAAGGGATTCGAGCCAATTCNTTTTTCCCNACAAANACAAAAGGTTTTTTNCNTAAACGNAACATCANCATGATNTCCATATAACTGCTGTGATTTGCAATTATAACTGTGCTTCTCTCTTCACTAGGCAAAAGATTAGTTTTAATNATCCAAAACCCAGAACCAAAAAGTACAAAAGGAGACCAAATATTACGTGCAACCCAAAATAAATATCGGTAACCGTTGGGTAAAACTAACATTAATGCCAAAGGAAAAAACAGAAATAAAACAGGTGTTGCAGATAGAACGTAAAACCAGATTCGCCATAAAACTAAAAGTACTTTCCTCACCAAGTAAATATATTCAATTTCAAATTGATGAAAATAGATTTTGAATAGTGTGATAAAAATAATGTATGCTTTGTTGCGCTCGAGCTTGAGGAAACGTACATTTGTTTAAAATGTATAAATGGCTAGAATTTTAACTGGGGTACAATCAACCGGTATTCCTCATTTGGGGAATTTATTAGGTGCCGTTCTGCCAGCAATTGAGATGTCTAAATTNAGTTCAGATGACTCTTTNCTTTTTATTGCTGATTTACACTCNTTAACTCAAATTAAAAAAGGAGAGGTTCTTAGGGAAAACACATTTGCTACAGCAGCAACTTGGTTGGCTTGNGGNTTAGACGTNGANAAGACTCATTTTTACCGGCAAAGTGATGTAAGTGAAGTTACAGANCTAGCTTGGTACCTCAATTGTTTTTTCCCCTANCAAAGACTAACTTTATCACATTCATTTAAAGATAAATCTGAACAATTATCTAATGTCAATGCTGGGCTTTTTTCATACCCNATGNTAATGGCTGCTGATATTTTATTATACGATGCTGAGATTGTTCCTGTAGGAAAAGATCAATTACAACATATAGAAATCACTCGAGATGTAGCTTCTCGATTCAATCATCAGATGGGAGAAACCTTTGTTGTTCCAAAAGCGAAAATTCAAGATAATACACATTACATCCCCGGTACTGATGGTCAAAAAATGAGTAAGTCAAAAAATAATATTATCAATATCTTTTTACCGGAGAAAAATTTACGTAAACAAATTATGGGTATNAAAACAAATAGTACCCCATTAGAGGATCCTAAAGATCCTAAAAAGTGTAATGTATTTGCTTTATATGAGCTAATGGCTCCTGATTCATCAATTAAATCTTTGAGAGAAAAATACCTTAATGGTGGAATTGGATATGGTCATGCAAAACAATTACTTTTTGAATTGATTCTCGAACGCTTTCAAATAGAGCGAGAAAAGTTTGATTACTATTGCCAAAATCCTGAAGAGGTTCAAATAGCGCTTGCCAAAGGAGCTGAAAAAGCACGTAAGGTNGCTCATAGTGTATTGCTTAGAGTGAGAGATAAGTTGGGTTATTAGATTTTTTCAATTTATTTAATTAAATAATAAATGGATATATCAAAAGTTATTCTTTAAGCTATATACANGATGGTATTGAACTATTCGTTTATTCNTAATTTAAAATAATCGCAATATTTCACTACTTTTGATTNANATGCAAGTNTCCTACTACATNCAANAATTATTANATNANCACGAATGTGTTACAATTCCTNATTTTGGAGCNTTTTTAACCCGTTCATTTGAAGCTGNAGTTAGTCCTGANGGNAGGTTTTCTCCTCCGCNGAAAGAAGTTAATTTTAATCCACTTCTAATNACTAATGANGGTATTTTGGCCCACTATTTAGCTCAAAAAGAANCNATTTCCTATGAACAANCAATTCGGCGTATAGAAAAAGANGTNAGTAGTTGGAAACGNAGACTTCAAACNCAGACNATACGCTTCCCTNGAATAGGNGAAATTCGTCTTAATTCTGCTAGAAAAATTGATTTCATCCCNTGGGGAAAAGTTAATTTTGATCNTAAAGCTTTTGGTTTAAAANNATTTAATAGNGATCCTTTGATTTCAAAAACAANANCTAATCTTATGGAAAATTNTAACAAAGAAGATTTAATGTTTACNCCTGATAAGAAAAAGGCAGCTTACANAAAAAATCCTNTAATNAAATATGCTGCNATTGGNNTAATTGGTTTCGCCTTNNTTTCNGCTGTCTATTTTTTTGGTGATCAGTATNTAACTGAAGANAGNGTTNTGGCTCAAGAAAAAGCCCAACANCANATTGAAAAAAATATTCAGGAGGCAGCTTTTGATCTTGGCTCATTAGATAGAATTGAGGTAAATGTNATTGCAGCTTCNCAAAATTTGNCCCCTNAGCAAATNTATTATAGTGTTATTGCAGGATCTTTTNGATTGATTGATAATGCTGAAAAAAAGGTNAATCAGCTCNTTGGGGAAGGTTATCCCGCAGCTCTTGCAGAATTNAATCCTGAGGGTTTATATAGAGTTGCTTATGGGCGATACAGNACTAAAAAAGAAGCTATCAATATGCTNTANTTTATAAANTATACNNTAAAGGAAGATGCATGGTACTTAGAAGAAAAGTAAACTACATTTGATATATCCAGCCGCTTGGGTTTAATACTTTAATATTGTTAAAGATGCTAAATTGTACCTCTGTCTTTCCTGTTTGTTGATTTGTAAATACCTCTCCAATTACCTGTTTTGATTTAACTTTATCTCCTTTTTTAACATATAACTCCCCTAAGTTTTTGTAGACGGTAATATAGTTACCATGACGAATTAAAACTGATGGATTACTTCCTTTAAAGGTAAGAACGGACATCACTTCTCCTTCAAAAACAGCACGAACATTGGAGGAAGGTGTAGTAGCTATAGTAACACCATTACTTTGAATCGTAGTTGTTTTAACAACTGGATGCTTTTGACGACCAAAGCCTTGAACCACAACCCCTTTTTCTAGAGGCCATGGAAGACGACCTCTATTAGCTTCAAAATTAGCTGAAATTAATTTTGCTTCAGGAGTTAACTTAAAGAATTCTTTACCTCCCCCTCCAACATCAGATCTATTTGATGCTGCTATAGCCTCCCTTATTAAACGGTCTATTTCTTTATCGATTGTCCTTGCTAGTTTTTCTTTTTTTGAAATCTGTAATGATAAATTTCGCTCTTTTTGTTTCAAACTTATGATTAGACTTTGTTGACTAATTCTCTCTTTTTTGAGTTTTTCTTGAACCTCTTTATTTTCATTAATCAAAATGACCTGTTTTTGCCTTTCCTGAATAAGTACATTATTTAGTTGCTGTAATAGCTGTGTTTTTTCGCCTATAATAATTCCCTGTTTTCTTCTATATTGAGTGTACTGTTTTAAATATTGTATCCTCTTATATGCCTGAAAAAAGTCTTCAGATGAAAATAAAAACATGAGGCGGTTTTGAAATGATTTGCTTGCATATGAGTTTTTAATCATTTTTGCATAATCTTCCTTTAAAAACTTCAATTCTTTTCTATGGGAGCTAATATTTCGCTCATTAATATTGATTTTTCTGGTAAGTAAATTTACTTGAGCATTAGTCACTTTAATTAATTCTTCTCGAACATTTAATTTCACCTGTAAATTTTCAACCTCAACTATAATATTTTTTCGTGTGTTTTTGTTTGAAAATAGTAACTCGTTGATTTGCTTTATTTCATTTTTTAAACGTACTCGCTGAGTTTCTAGTTTCTGTTGTCGTGCTTTTATATTTTGACATAAAGCAGTACCCATACCCACCCAAAAGAATGATAATAACAAAAGATTTAGCTTCATCAAAATGAAATTTGATTATAGCCTTCTGGTATTTCAAAAGGAAAATAAAGTTTGTTGGGCAAATCTGTCCTTGTAAAATCTAACGTGACCTTTTTAGTTTGCTGCCCATCAAAAATTACAATTTCAATTTCTTGTGGAATTTGCCTATCCTGAATCCGTTGATGATTTTTATAGCTTATAATTAAAGTCTGTAAAGATCCTGGAATTAAAAAACGCTGCTCTTTCAATAAAAAAGATGTGGGATCAAAAAATAAGGTTGGTTGAAAGTTTGATTTACTACCCTGTGGGATAAGAATATAATATTGGGGATTTGAAATCTGTTTCCAGCGACCAACAGTTGGATCTAAAAAAGGCTTACCCAACAAAAGATTTTCTATGTCGTTAAAACTAAATGAAGTATTAAAGGGTTCGTTGATTAATTGGAAGTCTCCTTTAAAAAAATTTTTTTGGAATTTTTCATAAAACGATACCCCTTCTTTTGTGATCAAAAGCTTTGCTACAGGAATGACCATAGATGCACTCATCCAAATTTTTTGTTGAGTCTCCAACCTTAATTGAATAATAACTTGCTGCTCTCTTTTACCATCATCGTAGATTGCACGTATCCTGGACCTGAGTTTATTAATTTTGGGGTAGGTTGCTTTAATTTTATATGCTAGAGCAGAAACATCTACTTTTTTAACTGGTGTTTTGGAAGGAAGGACAGCAACAGATTTACAAGCTGATAAAAAAAAGATTGTTCCTATAAGATAAAATCTAAAGATAATTTTGTGGCATTTCATTTTAAAACACAATAGTCCGCATGAAGACAAAGGTAGGGTTTCCATTATAATGAACATTACTCCGAATCATGGCAATATATTTATTGAATTTTCCCTCTTTGAATATTTTTGATAATTTATTTCTTACCTGTACTTCCAAATCCTCCTTCTCCTCTTTTTGTATCTGATAATTCATCCATTGGCAACCAATCAATCTGTTCGAATTTTGCGATGACCAACTGTGCAATTCGGTCTCCAGATTGAATAGTAAAAGATGTATTTGATAAGTTAATCAAAATCACTCCAATCTCTCCTCTGTAATCGGCGTCTATCGTTCCAGGGGAATTCAATACCGTAATACCATATTTTACCGCGAGACCACTTCTCGGTCTTATTTGAGCTTCATATCCTTCAGGAAGTGCTATTTTAAGTCCCGTATGGATTATCCTTCTTTCCAGTGGCTCCAGAGTAACAGGGGTGTCTACCACCGCCTTAAGATCTACTCCCGAAGAAGCTTTGGTTGCATATGAAGGTAAATCAAAATTACTTTGGTTTTGAACTGAAACTAGAACCATCTCAATAAGTTTTTTCTTAAAAATACAAAATACAGCAAGGCAATTTTACTACATCTCAAAATTATTTTATCAAATAATTGATATGTGAAAATTTGTATAATAAAAGAGGTCTAATTATCCGTTAAGCGCTTCTGCACCTCCTACGATCTCGAGTATTTCATTAGTAATGGCAGCTTGACGTGCCTGATTATATGTGAGTTTGAGCTGATCTCGTAATTCTGTTGCGTTGTCTGTTGCCTTATGCATAGCTGTCATTCTTGCACCATGCTCACTGGCAAAAGAGTCTCTTACAGCCTTATAAAGTTGCATTTTAAGTGACTTAGGAAGTAAATCATTTATTATTTCCGGTTTTGAAGGCTCAAAAATATAATCCGTGCTGGCGGAAACAGAATCATTTAATTCTGCTACTATAGGCAAAAAGGGTTCTACTTCAACTATCTGTGTTGCTGCATTTTTAAATTGGTTATAGACTAAAACGACCTGATCAAAACTCTGTGCAGCGAATTTATCCATTATGTTTTGTGCTATTTGTCCTACATTGTCATAATTTAGGTCATCAAAAACAGCATCATGGACACCAATGATTTTTCCTGTTTTTTCAAGAACTTCTGATCCCTTTTTACCAATTGTAATCAAACTAACGTCCTGTTCGCTAAAATCATGATCGATTAGCTGTCGGGT
This sequence comes from Flavobacteriaceae bacterium, assembly GCA_002705385.1. Classification (GTDB taxonomy): domain Bacteria; phylum Bacteroidota; class Bacteroidia; order Flavobacteriales; family Flavobacteriaceae; genus MS024-2A. The sequence continues at coordinate 10,042 of PAFO01000035.1, read as the reverse complement.
CTTTTTAATAATATTCGNATTAAATGCACCACAAAGACCACGATTTGAGGTTAAAGATACAATTAGAGTTTTTTGCTTTGTNCGAACTTGAGTGTATGGGTTTTNNGTGTCCCCTTCTAAATTACCGCTCAAATTTTGAATTAATTTTGTAAGAGTATTNGCGTAAGGTCTCATGGCTNTAATGGCATCCTGAGCTTTCTTAAGTTTTGCAGCAGAAACCATTTTCATAGCACTGGTAATCTGCATAGTTGANGAAACTGATGCTATTCTATTTCTTATTTCCTTAAGATTTGCCATATCTTATTCGTATTGTTTTGATGTTTCTTTAGCAACCTCATTTAATACATCCAAAACNGCGTCTGTAAGTTTTCCTAATTTTAATTCTAAAAGNNTTTTACTGTGCNTTTTACGTAANGTTTCCAANAAAGATTGTTCAAATAATTTTACGCTTTCTACAGGCACATTTCTAAGTAAGTTTTTTGACCCCGCATAAATAATAGCTACTTGATCTTCTACTCTAAAAGGATCATTTTGTGCTTGTTTTAAAATCTCTACATTTCGCTTCCCTTTTTCAATAACATTTAAAGTTGCTGCATCTAAATCTGAACCAAACTTGGCGAAGGCTTCAAGTTCACGGAACTGAGCTTGATCCAATTTAAGAGTTCCTGCAACTTTTTTCATAGATTTAATCTGAGCAGAACCTCCTACTCTGGATACAGAAATTCCAACATTAATTGCAGGACGAACTCCTGAATTAAATAAATCTGACTCTAAGAAAATTTGACCATCAGTAATCGAAATTACATTTGTTGGAATATAAGCAGAAACATCACCTGCTTGGGTTTCAATAATTGGTAATGCTGTTAATGATCCTCCTCCTTTTACATTACCCTTAAGTGAATTAGGCAAGTCATTCATCTCTTTAGCTATGTCGTCGTCATTAATAACTTTTGCTGCTCTTTCTAATAGGCGTGAGTGTAAGTAAAAAACATCTCCTGGATAAGCTTCTCGTCCTGGAGGTCTCCTTAATAGAAGTGATACTTCCCGATAAGCTACTGCCTGTTTTGATAAATCATCATAGATTATTAATGCTGGACGACCAGTATCTCTAAAATATTCACCAATTGCTGCACCAGCAAAGGGAGCATAAACTTGCATAGGTGCAGGATCAGATGCATTTGCTGCTACGATTGTGGTATATGCTAAAGCTCCTTTGTCCTCCAAAGTCTTTGCGATTCCAGCTACAGTAGATGCTTTTTGACCAATGGCAACATAAATGCAGTATACAGGTTCGCCTGCATCGTAAAACTCTTTTTGATTTAAAATGGTGTCAATACATACGGTAGTTTTTCCCGTTTGACGATCGCCAATAACCAATTCTCTTTGCCCCCGACCCACAGGGATTATGGCATCAATAGATTTTATACCTGTTTGAAGTGGTTCGTTTACAGGTTGGCGGAAAATTACGCCTGGGGCCTTACGCTCTAGGGGCATTTCAAAAACTTCCCCATTAATTTGCCCTTTTCCGTCAATTGGAAACCCTAGTGTATTGACAACACGTCCAACAACACCCTCACCAACTTTGATCGAAGCAATGCGTTGGGTTCTTTTTACAGTATCCCCTTCTTTAACTCCCTTCGAAGCTCCTAATAATACTATTCCTACGTGGTCTTCCTCTAAGTTGAGTACCATCCCTTCCAGATTATTATCGAAGGAAACCAATTCTCCATATTGCGCGTTGGAAAGTCCATATACACGGGCAATTCCATCACCTACTTCCAATACAGTGCCTACCTCATTTAAGGAATTCCCTGAGCTGTAGCCAGCTAATTGCTTTTTTAATATTGCTGATACTTCAGCGGGTTTTACGTCTGCCATGATCAATATTCTTTAGACCTCTAATTCTTTTTTTGTTAATGTTGTTTTGATTGCCTTTAGCTGACTTGATATACTTGCATCGAATTCCTTATCATCAATTTTAAGTATATATCCACCTATTATAGATGAATCTATTTTATTCTCTAAAATTACTTTTTTATCAGTAAGTTTTTTTACTTCCTGTAAGACTTGATTTTCCAAATCTAATGTTAAAGGAATTACTGTTGTTACAATAACTTTAACTTCTCCCCTTTGAGCCGCATACAACTGCATAAAATTATCACATGTTAGTAACAATAATTCCATACGGTTGTTAACCGCCAATAATGAAAAAAGCTTTTTTGTTTCTTCGCTAGCTTCGGGAAAGATTGCATTCATCAGAGCCTCTTTTCTGTCTGCCCCCAACATTGGGTTTTCCAATACTTCACTCAACTCTAAATTTTCTTTTATTAAACCCATCAGTGACTTAATATCGTCATTAACTGCTTGAGATGAGTTGGCTTCTTCAGCAAATGCTAATGTTGCCTTGGCGTATCGAATTGAAGCTCGAGTTTCTTTCATTATTNNAGATCAGATTCTTTTAANNATTGACTNATCAGCTGTTNTTGTTTATCATTACTTTCCAATTCTTTCTGTAGAANTTTTTCTGCAATATNNATTGCTATAGAACCGACTTGATCTTTNAGTTCATTAACTGCTGCGCGNTTTTCGTTTTGAATAGCTTCTTGGGCTTGTGTCAAAATTTTTTCTGCCTCTGCTTTGGCTTCCTNTTTGGCAGTATTAATCAAATCTGCACGTGTNTTTCGTGCTTCTTTGAGCATTGCTTCTTTNTCTACACGAGCTTCTTTAAGTATTCGCTGGTTATCTGATTGTAAAGTCTCCATTTCTTTTCGTGCAGCTTCTGCTGANGCCAGTGCNTCTTTTATTGAAGTCTCACGTTCGTTTATAGCGCTNAAAATTGGCCCCCATGCATATTTCCTTAGGAGAAAAATCAAGCCAATNAAAATNAGTGATTGCCAAAANAATAAGCCTACAGAAAANTCACTAATTAGTTTTTCCATTATTTAAAANTTTNTATTANGATCTCAAAATGAAATATTGTGTTTATACAGCAAATAATGCNGCAAANCCAATTCCCTCTACAAGGGCTGCAGCAATTAACATTGCTGTTTGAATTTTTCCATAAGCATCTGGTTGTCGCCCTATTGCTTCCATTGCGCCTCTACCGATATTTCCGATGCCTATACCCACACCAATTACTACTAATCCTGCTCCTACTATTAAAGGAATTTCCATATTTATTTATTTTAAAAATTAAACATTCTATTTATTAATGATCATGTTCTTCTGATGCAAAACCAAAATATAAAGCTGATAAAACAGTAAAAATATATGCCTGTAGTAGAGCAACTAATATTTCTATAATTGATATTGAAAACGCTAATATAAATGAAAGTGTTGATCCAATCCAATTTTTAAAAATAAACATCAATGCAATTAAACTCATTAATACGATATGACCAGCTGATATGTTTGCATACAGACGAATCATCAAGGAAAAAGGTTTGATAAAAACTCCCAATAACTCTATAGGAGCTAACACAATTTTCATTGGCCATGGAACACCTGGCATCCAAAAAATATGCTTCCAATAATCTCTTTTNCCTGTTATATTGGTAATGATAAAGGTTAATAATGCCAATGAAAATGTTATGGCTATATTTCCTGTTACATTTATTCCAAATGGCATTAGCCCTAAAAGGTTTAGAAACCAAATGAAAAAGAATATGGTTAATAAATAACTCATGTATTTTTTATAATGTCTATGCCCAATATTAGGAATTGCTATTTCGTCCCTTACATATAAAATAATTGGTTCAAAAAAGCGGCCTACACCTACTGNAATTAAATCGTTTTTTCTGTAAGATTTTGCAAGACTGTTAAAAATAAAGAANATAATTAGGCATGTGATAATAATACTTACTACTCCTTTTGTTAATGAAAAGTCTATGGGATGANTATTTGTTGGGTGATCGAATTCGTCNAGATAAATATCACCATTANANTTAGTTTTATAGATTTTATCNTGATATAGTTTATAAAAATCCCCATCTATATTGGCTACTCCCTCTCCATGTTTGAGTTTTGATGAAGAAAATANTTTTATTCCATTATCCCAGAGTANNACTGGNAGTGGGATACCAATGTAGATATGCTCATGCTTCTCNTTNGTGAAAGAAAAAAGATTNAAGTCATGAGAATCTTTCAAATGATGATTTATGTAGTCTTTTATTTCACTTTTTAGTGATTCTTTACTCTTTGANTCAGCNTTATNATTAATGTCTANTGAATACGTTTCNGAAACAAAAAAGATTGAAAAAAANAAAAATATTCTAGCTGTCAACTTANAAGANATAAAGCTAATTTNNTNATAAATTTTANCTGTGTAAAAGTAATACATCTCNNTAAATAAAGAAACAATTAATTGTTTTTTTAATTTTATTTCAGGTGTATATCATTTTGGGATTTCTATAATAAAAAAATTGGCATTTATTTATTTTTATCTACTTGTATTTCCTTGCCAAAAAGTTAATTTCGAGTATTAAACACAAAATATATGGTGCAAAAAAAATGAAAAATTCCTGGCGGTCCAATTCACCATCCAAATTAAACTTAGGATAGAAAAAAAATATATATGTAGCAAGCTTTATAGATATTGTAAGTAAATAGATAAAAGCTAGATTGCTGGTTTTTTTACGAATCCCCCAATCCATCAGTAAAAGAGCAAGCACTGCCATTATAATGTTAATACTATAACTCTGGAATAAAAATAATTTTTCTGATAGATTAAATTGAATGTGTAGAGCTAGTCCTAAGCCCATCGTAACTAAAACTAGAATAAAAAAATTAAAAATGCTTTTCACTCTTTATTCCAAAATTTCTTGCTCTGCTTGTAAACAACCCAAATTATTGCCAATATGCTAAAGGCGGATAGTAAAAGTGAAAAAAAATTGCTTAATAAATTGTATTTTATATCCAGGTAGTTACCAAGTTTAACTGATACAAACATAATTATAGCAATCTGAAAAGATAAGCTTGAAAAAATAAGCCATTTATTAGGCTGTTTTTTCATGTGAATCATTTAATTTCTTAACGCCTTCCTCTGAAGAATGCATTTTACATTGGGCGTTAAAAGTTGCTCCAGCCTCCACAATAAGCTTTTGAGTACTTACATCTCCTTCAACGTTTGATGTTGATTTTAGACTCAAGATTCCTGAAACAATAAGCTTTCCTTTAAAAAGACCCTCAATTTCAGCATTCATGCAAGTAACTTCTCCAACAACTTTAGCCTGTTTACCTAAAATTACTTTTCCTGTTGTGTCCAAGTTACCCTCAACCNTTCCATCTATTCGTATATCTGTTTTCGCCTTAATTGTCCCCTTTAGAGAGGTGTTTTGGTCAATTTTGCTGTATTGTCCGTTTGTGTCAATTCCCTTCATTTTGNAATATTTTCCAATTTTTGTTTTTCATTATGGTTCGATATTGGGATGTTAAAGCTACAAAATTCTTGCTATTTTGTTTAATCAATTCAGATATCACGCTATTATTTTCAATTCTTTTTATTTCCTTAGGATCCCTAATACCATGAACAACAATAAATATATGTTCTTCATTAAATGGGTCTAGACTAACTGTCCATCTTCTTTTTGATGTCTTTAAAATTTCTTTTAGCTGTTCAAGAAAGAAATTTGCCTGTATTGATTCACTCGATGAAAATGGAAAAATCCATTTATAATTCTTGTAAATGATCCCTGTTTCCTTAAGGTTATTATTAAGCTCTATTTTTTCAACAATAGACTTTGCATTTTTGGCTTCCTTAGTTGCGCTGTAATTAGAAAAAACTAGAGTTAAAGCTTTTTTCCATTCATCTACTCCTTCTAACCTCCCAATAATATGTGCTTTTAACAATGCCGTTTTGGGCTCTATAGGGCTTCCACCTGCCAAGACCATCAAGGGTTCTATTTCTTCCAAAGCTTCAACAAAGTGTTGATTTTTAAATAAGTTAAGAGCTTTTTTATAAAGTTGCTCAGGGGTTTTTTGTTCAATGATATCATTGTTNTCAAGATTTGAGATCAGTTGTGCAAATGGTGTCATTGGATATCCCTCTATTAAGGCTTTTTTGTATTTTTCTGCAGTTGTTGAATTTGTTTCAGCTGCCATTCTGAAGAGATGATAAAGAGCTTGGGCTTTTATTTCATTAACTNNTTTTTGNTTTATNAGATAATCTAAGCGGCTTTTAGCTAAATAGAAGTTTTTAAATTTTTCTTTGTANATCATTCCGAGCTGNAGATATGCTTTGTGATTTATCNTTTTAATGCTATCNNNTTCANCNTTAGTTTTGGGTAGTGAAAGAACAAAACTTTCAGGTGTAATTTTAAATTTTTGAGATTGGCGATTTAAATCAGCTGAGTTATTTTTATTTGTTAGGTTTATATTTTCAATTGCAAATGCGCTGCGCCAATTATCTACATTTGGGCGGTTCCCCCACTTAGCCAAATAATTTTGTTTTCCTTGTAAAATTAAATTTGAATTATAAAAATAAAATGAACCTTCAGATTTTTTTAAGAATTGATCTTTTCTATTATTACTTGAATCTTTATTTATTTTTTTAGCTATCAATTGTTTTTCTTTAATGTGTTTTTTGAAATATTCAATCTGTTCATCTTTTGACATTGATAGTATTTCTAATATACTATCCGTTTCCTTGACAATTTGCTCGTATAAAATTATATCAGTTAAATTATCCCGTTGACGTTTTAATTGATTATATCTAGATGTCGATAGTTCAAAAAGGGGGAGTAATCTGTCTAGATATTGTCCTGTTTTTAAATAAAAGCCGTTTTCAAAATAATAAGCTGCTAAGTCTTGATAATTCTCAATCTCTGTAAAGGAATCTATTAAAGGGGCTTGCAATGATTTTTGAAAATGTATTAATGCCAGGCTGTCTTTGCCTTCTTGTAAATATGTCTTAGCGATTGCCCTATGAATTTTATGTTCAAAAGGTTCATTTTCGTAGTTTTTGAGAAGCTTGTCTATTTGATCGCGCTTTTCTTTAAGGGTTAGTATGGATGTAAGTAGAATCTCCTTTATTTTTGCTTGGATTAAAATATTTCTTGGTGCTTTTCGATTTAATTTACTTATTTGGGTATATTTCAAACAGGCACTGTCTTTTAGATTAAGTTTTTCCAATAATTGTCCAGAAATAAATAAATAGCGTGCTTTATTTTTTCGCTTTGGCTCATAGTTCGCTGCTCTTTGAATATAAAAAGAAGCTGAGTCTAATTGTTTTAATTGAATGTATGCGTCTGCTAATGTTGCATTGGCTAAAGGGTAAAACTTGTTCTTTTCTGATAAAGATTGAACTAAAGGGCTCATATTTTCAACAGCCAGCTCAATATTATTTAAGCGAATGTTCGTTTTTTCCCTCCAAATTTTACCTTCTAGATACACATTGGGATTANCTCCGCTCTCCAAAAGAAAATTAAACGCNTCNAGAGCTGGAAAAAATCTTCGATCAAAATANCTTGCTTTTCCTAAAAGCATATAAGCCTCATCAATTTGGGTATTGTATTGATTTTCATCAATTTTAATTGAATGCTTTTGAATCGCTTTTACTGCTTTCTCCTCGGCTTTTTCAAATCCCGGGACAATAGTTGTCTCGTCAAAATTTTCGCCCCTCAAAGTAATCGGCTCTACCGGTAAAAGATCATNAAAATTTTCTTCAAAAGCTTTGAATAAAATTGTTTNCCCAACTGAATANGCCTCTTTTCCATTAAANAAGACGTTATATTTGGTGGTCANGGCATGATAGTTNTTGTTGACAAAACNTTTTTTNGTTGTGCTGCATGATATTGACACCCCNATNAGGAGTGAAAGAATNCATAAAGAGAAATCTTTATTAAGCATANGAAATNANTGTANTTTAATAACTAAAAAAGATTCTGTTTAGTATATTCTCGNATTCACTAATTGCAAAAANATATCTCCCATTCCGTAANTAACTAAAATATTTTTTTTGATTTAAAATTTTCTCATTTNAATCCANTCAANATTCGTANTNCTANCTATAAATAATATTGGGGTGCCCAAAAAAATTTCTTAACCGTTTTATGCGAATCAAATAGTGGAAAATGGGGTTGTTAAATTTTATCAGGTAAAAAAGACTTTAAAAAGTATAGGCATATTTTTTACATTTGCATAAAAAGNTATGCCAANATTTCATCCCTTTAAAGTGTNTGAAATTNAAANGATTACAAAAGATGCTGTANTCATCTCTTTTGANGTCCCCTTNCACNTGAAGTCCTCATACTCGTTTATTTCTGGTCAATACATATCACTTGAGGCAGAGATTAATGGTGTACATGTAAGACGTTCCTATTCTNTGTGTNCANNTNAGACGTTCCTATTCTCTGTGTTCAACTCCTGAGCAACCCGTTCTGAGTGTCGGTGTCAAAGAAGTCCCCAAAGGTGTTTTTTCTTCATACATTAACCAATCGCTTAGAGTGGGAGATTCCCTTAATATAAGTCCACCAGAAGGTCGGTTTTTTTATGATTCTAAAAACGAAAATCATTCAATTCTTGCTATTGCTGCAGGAAGTGGAATTACTCCTGTATTCTCGATTTTAAATTCTTTTTTGACGAATAATAAATTTGGAGTATTCACTCTTATTTACGGAAATAAAACCCCAGAGCAAACCATGTTTTATAAGGAGTTAAAAACTTTGGAAGAAAAACATTCTAAACAATTAAAAATTTTTTGGGCTTTTAGCCAATCCAATGAAGAAGGTGCTCTTTTTGGTAGAATTGATGATTCTATCATTAATTTTGCTCTCAACAAACAGCACAAATTACCTGACCACTCGTTCCTTTGTGGGCCTGAGCCGATGATTTTAGAAAGCAAGAAAGAACTTATTAATAGAGGTGTTTCAGAAGAAGCTATTCATTTTGAATTGTTTACGACAAGTAGCGAGACAAAAGAAATTGAAAATAAAGCAGATAAAGGACATTTTATTTTGACGTGTGACGATGTTACACACCATCTAGAGCTGGTCCCAAATAAAACTTTACTTGATATTGCATTAAATTCAAGGATAGAGGTGCCTTATTCTTGTCAAGGAGGTGTTTGCAGTAGTTGTATTGCAAGGGTAAAAGAAGGAAAAGCTAGCATGTTAACCAATCAAATTCTTACGGATTCAGAGATTGAGGAAGGTTTAGTGTTAAGCTGTCAAGCTGTTGCTCAATCTAACTTTATTTCTTTGGACTATGATGACGTCTAACTAAAATATATTTTTGAAGTAATGGCAATAAAAATTAGTGAAAAAACTAAAATATCCCTTTGATAATCTTTTTTAACCCGCTTGATCCCTATGCCAATAAAATAGGCTGCAGGAATTAAACTCATTGACCATTTCCCTTCACCAGAGTAGAGATTAAAATATCTAAAAAGAACGGTAATAATTAACCAAAAAATCATAAATACATTTAACATTTTGTTTTGAGAGCTGAATTTAAGCTCACTCTTTTTGTTATAAAAGAATGCAATTAAAAATGCTATGACGATCAAAATAATCCAAGTAAACTCATTTTCAGTAAAATTATTGGCTGTCGTAAGATTTCCTGACATGAATTCTGGCTTATGATAAAAAAAATCCCCTGTTATTAAATACGTAATCAAAAATAGAAGTTGGAGTGTTGCTAAAATACTTAGAGCGAGTAAAATAATAGTTTTTTTTATATCAAGTATATACCTGAAGAGAAATATAATTGAAAAGAAAAAAACTGACAGATTTATATTGACAAAACTTATTATAGTATAAATAATTCCCAAACTAAAAATCGATTTCAATATTGATGAATTATTGAAGTCTCTAGAAAATATATTTAATGAAAGAAGTATCATTATAACTATCAAAATTTTTTGAATATCAACACCCCCATCAAGGTACAAGAAAAAAATACAAATTGGGAGTGAAATCAGATATTGAGAACCAAACCTTATGTTAAGTTTTCTGTGTTCATTATAGGCAATAATTAAATTGAAGATCATCATAGCAGTTGTTAGAAGTAATGATTTTTCTAACAAGAATTTGAAGCTCGATTGAGG
>PAFO01000034.1 GCA_002705385.1 Flavobacteriaceae bacterium | reverse complement strand
GGTAAATTGGTTACAGAGATAATTTCCAATCAAAATACTACAATTTCGATTCACCCATTTTTTCCAGAGAGAGCATATGGAATATAAAGATTAAAGAAAATTCTCACTAAAAAGTTTTGGCATATAAGACACCTCCTAAATTAACTTAACCGCTTCCTCTGCAAAATAGGTTGCGATGAGTTGTGCACCAGCACGTTTAAAACATAACAGTTGTTCTAACATGAGTTGATCATGATCAACCCATCCTTGAGCTGAAGCAGCCTTAAGCATAGCATATTCTCCACTTACCTGATAAGCTGCTATAGGTGTTTGAATTGTATTTTTTAAATCACGTATTATATCTAGATATGCCAAGCCAGGTTTTACCATGATAATGTCGGCTCCTTCTTTGATATCATGTTGTATTTCTATTAAAGCTTCACCTCTATTTCCAAAATCCATTTGATAAGTTTTTTTGTCTCCAAATCCAGGTGCAGAATCTAAAGCATCTCTAAAAGGTCCATAAAATGCAGAAGCATATTTTGCACTATAGCTCATAATAATTGTATCATGAAAGTGAGCTTCTTCCAATTGATTTCGGATGGCTAAAACTCGACCATCCATCATGTCACTTGGAGCTATAACGTCAGCCCCTGCCTGAGCATGTGAAAGAGCCATTTCTGACAAAACAGCTAATGTAGGATCATTAACAATTTTTCCTTCTTTAACAATCCCATCATGCCCAAAAGAAGAATAAGGATCTAGGGCAACATCAGTCATAACGATCATTTCAGGGACTGCATTTTTAATGGTTTTAATAGCTTTCTGCATCAGTCCATTGGGATTTATCGCTTCATTTCCTGTATTGTCTTTTAATTCCTGTGCTACCTTAACAAAAAGTAATACAGCTTTTAAATCTTGCTTCCAAAGCGAAACGGCTTTTGATGCAATTAAATCTAATGATAATCTAAAATACCCTGGCATTGAGGGAATGGCTTCTTTGAGTTTTTTACCTTCAACAACAAATAATGGAACAATAAAGTCATTAGGAGTAAGGTGATACTCTTGGAGTAAATTTCTCATACTAGAGGAACTTCTTAATCTTCTATTTCGATTTAATGGATACATGTTTTTTAATTTATTGTATTTTATGAATTATTTTCAGGAATCTCTGGAGGATCAAAATCCATTTCAACTGTAAGTGGAGTCTCGTCATCAATCCCAACTTTCGGATAATCAGTTTGTCGCTTCTTTAATGTCCCAATTAGCATGAATAGCATTGAGCTTAATATTACAATTAAAAGTACACGTTCGTTAATTAGACTATTTGAAAAATCAATAAATTCAACTTCTTTTAATTGGATAAAAAGTAAAATACTAATTAGTCCTCTTGGAGACATATAAACTAAAGGACTTGGTTTTAATTTAAATGTTGTTACTGTAAAATAAGCATAACGTAAAAGTAACATTATCAATATAATTAGTACACCATAGAAGAGGGGTTGCACAGATTTAAAATCAGCGAGTTGGATAGAAAATCCAAAGAATAGGAAAAAGAAGGTGCGAACTAAGAAAGCTGATTCTGCAGTTAGGATATGAAATTCATCTAATTCTTTTTCAGTCTGATCCAATTCTAAATAATTCTTTAAAAACTGAGGCAGTAGGCTTTTGACATTACTTAAGAAGATGCCAAAAATAAAAATGGTTACTAATGCGGGCAAATGAAAGAGTTTTCCAAAAGCATATACCATAATTAATAGCGCGAGAATAAGGAAAAATTTTACGTGATGATCAATCTTACGGATCAATCTAAAAAGGATATATGTAATTGCTACAGAAATAACAACCACTCCAAGAATTTGAAAAAATAGAGAAATTAAGGGGGTAGTTCCAATTAAAAGCTGATTAGTTTCAAATTGCCGTAGTGCATAATTAAAAATCATAATCCCCAAAATATCAGAAAAGGTTGATTCGTAAACCACAAATTCCCGATCTTTGTTGAGTAGTCCAGCTGCAGAGGGAATCGCAACTGCACTGCTAATTATAGCTAATGGAATGGCTGAGAGTATTGCCAACTGAGTATTCATTTCGAATATGTTGGTAAACATCCATTTCAATGCAGTAATATTGATAATTAAAATAACTAATGCAGCAAAAAATCCTTTCAAAATAATAGGAAGTTTTTCTTTTTTGATCTCCAATTCCAAAGCACCTTCTAAAACAATTAAAATCAAACCAATAGTTCCGAGTACAGGTATAAGATTATCCAAAAATCCAATTTCATCATAACCGTTGGCTGAAATAATTATCCGAATGATAATACCAGTAAACATTAATAAAATGACGGAAGGAAATTTTGTTTTTCGCGAAAAAGCATCAAAGAGATATGAAAAAATTATAAGCAATGGAAAAACGAACAATATGATAAGTGTATTCATAGACTTTTATTTTAGTTTAAAATACAAAAATTGAGATGGAATTTTATTTTTTTTAAATCCATTTCCTTGGATTTTTTAATATAGTTATAAGTTTGAATTCCTCACTTCCTTCTGCAGGCTCATGATTATAGCGCCACTGAACATGAGGCGGAAGACTCATCAAAATACTTTCAATACGCCCATTTGTTTTTAGACCAAAGAGGGTCCCCTTGTCGTGGATCAAATTAAACTCCACGTAACGGCCACGTCGAATTTCTTGCCAATTTCTATGTATTTTACTGTATAATTGATCTTTTCTTTTTTTTAATATGGGCATATAAGAGTCTAAAAACACATCACCTACTTCAGTGACAAAATCAAATCGATCTTGTATATTAAATTCTTTGTTTGCTTTCAAATAGTCAAAAAATAATCCTCCAACTCCGCGACTTTCATTTCTATGTTTGTTGTAAAAATATNTGTCACAATTATCTTTGAATTCTTTNTAGAANNCNGGATGATANTTATCACANGCTNTTTTACACTGCTGATGGAAATGCACTACATCTTCTTCAAATAAATAATAAGGGGTAAGATCTTGCCCTCCACCAAACCATTGATCTAGGATTATTCCTTTGTCATCATACATTTCAAAATAACGGTAATTGGCATGAACTGTTGGGACCATTGGATTTTTAGGATGAATAACTAAGCTCAAACCACAAGCAAAAAAATCAACTTCATCAACTTTAAAATAAGTTTGCATACTTCTAGGTAAGGCCCCGTGAACGGCTGAAATATTTACACCTCCCTTTTCAATTACTGCTCCATTTTCAATAATACGACTCTGTCCGCCTCCGCCCTCTTTACGTTTCCAAATATCTTGTTTAAATTTTGCTTTTCCATCAAAATCCTCCAATGCATGAGTAATCCGATTTTGTAGAGTTAGAATATATGAATAGAATTGATCTTTCATGNGCTGTAAAATTAGTAGTATGATTTNACAGCATCTACAAATGCTTTAGCATTATCTACTGGAATGTTTGGTAAGATGCCGTGACCTAGATTTACAATGTACCGATCCTTTCCAAATTCATTAATCATTTTCCAAACAGCTTCAGTAATTTCAGGAATTGGTGAAAGTAAACGAGAAGGATCAAAATTTCCTTGAAGGGTAACTTGACCTCCTGAAAGATAACGTGCATTTCTAGCAGAGCAGGTCCAATCAACTCCCAATGCTGATGCTCCAGATTTACCCATTTCATTTAGCGCAAACCAACATCCTTTTCCAAAAACAATGACTGGGATTTCATCTTTCAGCTCATCAATAATTTTTTGAATGTATGGCCAAGAGAAAATTTGATAATCTTCAGGAGATAGGATTCCACCCCAAGAGTCAAAGATTTGTATAGCATTTACTCCTGATTTAACTTTTTCTTTTAGATAAGCGATGGTNGTNTGAGTTATTTTTTGAAGTAGATCGTGAGCTGNCTTAGGNTGACTAAAGCAGAAAGCTTTTGCTATATCAAATGTNTTTGAACCTTTACCTTGAACCGCATAGCATAATANAGTCCATGGAGAACCTGCAAANCCTATTAATGGAACTCGATTTGANAGCTCCTGTTGTGACATTTTCACTGCATCNATAACATATCCCAAATGCTCGTAAATATTAGGAATAATAGTTTTGTCAACATCTGCTTGAGATCGAATAGGATTGGGAATCAAGGGACCAGCTCCATCTCTCATTTCAACTGGAATTTGCATTGCCTGAAGAACAACTAAAATGTCACTAAAAAGAATTGCCGCATCAGGTCCTATCTGATCAATTGGCATTATTGTTATTTGTGTTGCTAAATCAGGAGTTTGACAACGTGTGAAGAAATCGTACTTTTTTTTGAGAGTCATAAAGTCNGGTAAGTATCTTCCTGCTTGACGCATCATCCAAACTGGCGGTCTTTTTACAGTTTCTCCTCTGAGAGCTTTTAAAAACAAATCATTTTTGATCATACTGTTGTTTTATAATAGTTGTAAATGGATAAGAATACCTCCATTTCGTTGGGTTCTTTAGCAATACTAAAATTTTTAGTGTAGTTCTCCAAGGCAGAAGCGGTTGTTTTACCAATACAGAACCCGTGAGCTTTTGGGCTCCATAAGTTTGTCTGAAAAAAACTTAGTACTGCCGACGGACTAAAAAATAAAATTCCATCAAATTTAGAATTGAAAGTTTTTGGAGTTAAAAGTGTATCATAAATTTCAACAACCTCTGAACTAGAATTATTTGTATAAAAAAAACTTTCGATTTCCGATCTTCTTCTTTTTCCACACAAAAAAGAAAATGCTTCATTTTTATATTTTTTTTCCAAAAAATGAGCCAATTCTGCCGAATTTTGAGCTGTTTTGGTAACTTTTTGACCGTTTTCTTCTAATATATATTTTGTCTTTTCACCTACACAAAAGTATTTTTTACCTTCTAGAAGAGGTTTGATTTTTGAATTAGAAAAGGCAATTTTAACCGCATTTTGACTTGTAAAAATTAAATTTTCATTAGTTATTCTAATTTGAACTGATAGGGGTTTGATTTGAATAAAAGAATGCTCAACTAAAGAAAACTGATTTTTAATTAGCAGATCTCTTAGATAAAGAGAGAGCTTTTTTGTNACAAGTAATCTCATTTTAAACTTNGGATTTNATTTTTTTNAAAAGAGAAACACCTCCCTGTTTAAGTATTTTTCTCGCAGCTTTTTCACCAAATTCTTTATATTGATTCAAAGGGATTTGATCATTCAACGTGATGGCTTCTTTTCCATCTAAAGAAAAAAGCCCTCCTTTAAACACTAATGTATTATTTTCGATTTTTGAATATGCTCCAATGGGCGCACTACATCCTCCTTCAAGGATATTTAAAAAAGTTCTTTCAACCTTGACACATAATTCGGTTTGCTCGCAATTAATCTTTCTTAAATAGGGCTGTATTTTNCTATTAGAATTTAAACTAGCGATACCAATAACTCCTTGAGCGGGGGCAGATATCATCCAATCTAGGGGTTCGTAGTTTATAGATGAAAGTCCTAAACGCTCAATGCCAGCTTGAGAAAACACTGCTCCAGACCAACAGGATTGCTCAAGCTTTTCAAGTCGTTTTTGAATGTTTCCTCTGAGATTTTCGACGTTGTATTCAGGATATTTTCGGAGCCATTGCGCTTTTCTCCTNAGGCTTCCGGTGCCTATGATTTTATTTTTTTCTTTTTTTGAATGGTAAACAATCACGTCTTGATAAGCATCTCGTGCTAAAACAGCACTGATTTGGATTCCTTTAGCCATTACTGTGGGGACATCTTTAAGGCTATGGACAGCAATATCTATTTTTTGATTAAGTAAGGCAGAATCCAGAGTTTTAGTAAATATACCTTGAATACCCATTTTATATAGGGGATCAGTCAAGTTTTGATCACCTTCACTTTCAACTGGTACTAAAGTTGTTATAGCACCAAGTTTATCCAATTTATCTTTTACTTGATTTGCTTGCCACAGTGCTAGTGCACTTTTTCTCGTTCCAATCCTTATCATTTTTAGTTGAATCGGTCTGGATTCAATTCAAAAACGTCCTGAAGTAAGTGCACAGTTTCATCGGCTTTATCAGGGTTTGTTCTTAGGTAAGAAGCAATTTGTCCCATAATTTTCTGTGCCATATGTTCAGCATCATCATCAGAGATGAATTCTGAGATTAATTGAGGCGATTTGATTTTTTCTCGAAAAGCCTTTAAAGTTGGAAGATATTTTCTGTGGGTCAACCACTCTGTAAACTCAACCTTTATAAAATTTAAAATTTCTTCTGCTTGAGGAATTGATTTTTTTCTTTTTTTAAAGGTAGAATCCGTTATTTGGGAAAGTTCGTCCAGATGTATCACATTTGTATTAGGCCTATTATTCAATTCGGGTTCTACATTTCTTGGAATTGAGAGGTCTAAAATAAGTAAAGGTTTTTTGTTGTGAATAAGATCAGATGTGATAGTCGGTTTTTGTGAACTTGTCGCTACTATAACCACATCACTTTCTCTAATTGAAGCAGTTAGCTCTCCATAGGGCTTGACTTGAACTGGAAATTTTCTAGCAATTTTTTCTGCTTTTTCTTGTGTTCTATTTATTAGGACAATATGATCATTTTGACTATGTTTCACCAAATTTTCACAAGTATTGGCTCCAATTTTACCAGTGCCAAATAAGAGAATATTTTTTTTAGCTATTTCTGACACATTTTTTAAAATATACTGGACTGAAGCAAAAGCTACTGAGGTTGCGCCACTTGAAATTTGAGTTTCGGTTTTTATTCTTTTACTTGCCTGTATAACTGAGTTAATAAGTCTCTCAAGTTTGCCATGAGCAAGCCCCATTTTTTTTGACCAATAAAAACTTTTCTTAATTTGACTTATAATTTCAAAATCACCTAAGATCTGACTTTCAAGACCTGTCCCAACTCGAAAAATATGGTCAATTCCTTTTTCATTTTCAAATGAATAACCAAATTGTTTAAATTCATGATGAGTACCCGCAGAATATTTGCATAGTAAATCAATTAAAATAGAATTTGAAGTAACCCAAGCATAAATTTCTATTCTGTTACAGGTATTTAATATTAGCAGATCATCAATCTCTCTTTCTTTAGCATCTAGAAAAAGTGCATGAATTTGGGAATTACTTAAGCTAAATTTGCCCCTAATGTCTATCGATGCGGTTTTGTGGCTTAAACCGACTGCAAAAAGTTTTTTTATTCTAGTCAAAAAAAAAAGTTAAATTCTTGAGCAAAAATAAAAGAGAGTTTACTTAAAAAATAACGCTATAAAGTTTTTAAATGTCAGTTAAGGTTTTTTAGAAGTATTTATTATAAATCGGTGGAAAAGGTTTATTTTTATATGAAAAAATAATATTTAATAATAAAAAAGTTAAACAAAAAATAAGTTTTATGCAAGAGAAAAATAACGAAAAAAGTTCTTTTCATACCACGCAGATTGACCAAGGCTTTAATGTTTTAAGAGCAAAAAATGATACTGAACAAACTCAAAATTTCTCACAAAAAGTTCCACAGAATGTTTTGCAATTCCATTTTTGTTTAAAGGGACAGATGAATTTTAAGTATAACCACGGTAATTATACCTTTCCTTTAAATGAGGATCATTCGATGTTGTTATATAATCCAGCAAAAGAGCTCCCTATCGATTTAGAAATTAGTTCAAATACATGGTTAATTAGCGTGCTTATTTCGATTAAAAAATTTCATGCACTATTTTCAACAGATGCAGATCACATACCATTTTTAAGCCCAGAAAATAGTACCAAAAAATATTATGATAATCAGCCCTTTGCTTCATCTATTGCTGTCGTATTGAGTCAAATACTTCAATCGAAAATTCACGATAGTATCAAGGCGCTTTACATTAAGGGGAAGGTATATGAACTATTGAGCTTGTACTTTAATAAAAATGAAGATCCTTCTATTGAGCAATGCCCTTTTTTGATAGATGAAGAAAACGTTAGAAAAATAAGACAAGCCAAGGAAATTATTCTTCAACGAATGACCAATCCTCCCTCGTTAGAAAATCTTGCAGTAGAAATAGGTTTGTCATTAAAAAAATTAAAAGAAGGATTCAAAGAACTTTATGGAGATACCGTTTATTCTTACCTTTTGGATCATAAAATGGAAGAAGCTTGCCGAATGTTAAATACACAAAAGTACAATGTAAATGAGGTTGGGTTAAGACTTGGCTACAGCACAGCAAGTCATTTTATTGCTGCATTTAAAAAGAAATATGGAACTACTCCTAAGAAATATTTAGGTTCAGTATCTTCGTAAAAAATTGTTAATGAAAGGAGTTTTATTAGTCAATCTGGGTTCTCCAGACAGTACTAAAACTGAAGACGTTAGATCGTATTTAGAAGAGTTTTTAATGGATGGCAGGGTAATTGATTTACCCAAATGGTTTCGCACTTTTTTGGTTAAGGTAATTATCTTAAATACCCGCCCAAAAAAATCAGCAAAAGCCTATAGAAAAATTTGGTGGAAAGAGGGATCACCGCTTATTGTTCTTTCTAAACGTCTTCAAGAGAAAATTAAAAAAAAGGTATCAGTTCCTGTTTCGCTTGCAATGAGGTATGGAAACCCTTCTATTTATTTTGGATTAGAGGAATTGAAAAAACAAGGGGTAGATGAGGTACTCTTAGTTCCTCTTTATCCACAATTTGCTATGGCCACAACTGAAACGATTTTAGTTTTAGCTGAAGAAATTCGTAAAAAATATTTTCCTGATTTAGAATTTACTTTTTTACCCCCTTTTTACAATCATCCTGATTATATAAGAGTCTTGTCCAACTCAATTCAAGAAACGCTAAAAGATAAAAATTGGGAGCATATTTTATTTTCTTATCATGGAGTTCCTAATCGTCATATTCGAAAATCAGATATTACAAAATCACATTGTAAAATGGATGGAAAATGTTGCTTTGAAGATTCTCCAGCACATACTTATTGTTATCGTCATCAATGTGAAAAAACTACTCAAAACGTAGCAGAATATTTAGAGCTAAAAGAAGGCACTTATTCAACCAGTTTTCAGTCAAGAGTTTCTATTTTAGGTACTTGGTTAAAGCCTTACACTGATAAAACTGTAGAGGCATTTGCTAAAAGAGGGACTAAAGAATTAGCCATTGCAACACCTGCATTTGTATCGGATTGTTTGGAAACCTTAGAAGAAATTGGGATGGAGGCTGCGGAAGATTTTCAAAATAATGGAGGTGAAAAATTGCATGTTATTCCTTGTATCAATGACAGAAACGATTGGGTTAATGTTATGTGCAGATGGATTGAAGAGTGGACATTTAAAGAAGCTGTTAAATGAGTTTTAACTCTACCGAGGGTTTAGGAAGCCAGCCCATATCAAAATTATTAATTCAACAAGCTGTTCCAGCATCCATTGGCATTCTAGTAATGTCACTAAACATACTTATTGACACCATTTTTGTTGGGCAATGGATAGGTTCTAACGCCATAGCAGCGATAAATGTAGTCTTACCTGTCTCTTTTTTTATTGCTGCATTAGGTATGTCCATTGGCGTGGGAGGTGCATCCATAATTTCAAGAGCTCTAGGGGAGGGTATGCACTCAAAAGCCGAACGTACTTTTGCTAATCAAATAACTTTGACTTTAGTTTTGACAGTATTTGTGGTTTTTTTTGGATTGTTGTTTGTCGATCAAATCATCCCTATTTTTGGTGGTAAAGGGAGTCTATTCTCACTTGCTAAAACTTACTATGTTATAGTTCTTTACGGGGTTCCTGTTTTGGCTTTTTGTATGATGTCAAATGCTGCTATTCGTGCAGAGGGTAAACCTAAAAATGCAATGTATGCAATGTTGTTGCCCTCGGTTTCAAATTTAGTATTTGATTATATTTTTATACGTGTATTTGATTGGGGGATGATGGGTGCTGCATGGGCTACCACGCTTTCGTATTGTGTTTGCGCTAGCTATATAATTTATTTTTTCCTTTCCAAAAAATCTGTTCTTCGTCCTAAATTAGTAGCTTTTATACTTGATTCCAAACTAGTAAAAGAAATTTCTTCTCTAGGATCAGTAACCCTTGCTCGTCAAGCAATGGTTAGTATCACAGTGCTTTTAGTTAATAATATACTTTTCTCTTTTGGTGGTGAATCTAGCATTGCGGTTTACGCAATATTGAGTCGAATGTTAATGTTTGCAACGTTTCCAATTTTTGGTATCACTCAGGGGTTTCTTCCAATTGCAGGATATAATTATGGGGCTAAAAATTGGAAACGTGTTCGGCAAGTAATCAATATATCTATTGGATATGCTAGTGTGCTTGCAACAGTTGTTTTGCTATTTATTTTATTTTTTGCAGATCAAATACCTTACTTATTTTCTAATGACTTAGTTGTAAATGATCAAACTCCAGCTGCTTTAAAATATGTCTTTGCGGCACTTCCAATAGTTGGAATTCAATTGATTGGAGCTGCTTATTTTCAGGCTGTGGGTAAAGCCATGCCAGCCCTACTATTAACATTGTGTAGACAGGGTTTGATTTTTATACCACTTCTATATCTTTTATCTAATTATTATGGTGTTAATGGTGTATGGTTTGCTTTCCCAGTTTCAGATTTGATTTCTACTCTAGTAACCTCCTATTTTCTTAATAGAGCAATAAAGAAAGAGTTGATCGTCTAATATTGAATTAAAACCAATCTTAAGACAATTATTTATTAAAAATTAATTTCATACTTTTAAATTAAAAAACTAATAAAATGAAAGATACGTTAGCCTTTAGACTTTTAATTCACAAATTATTTTTATCCATTTCACTCCTACTGTTCGTAACCCAACCAACATTTGGACAACGAAAAAAGAGAAAAGAAAAAGAAACAACACTAACTTATTCAGAGCACGTATATTCACCATTAAAGTACAGATCAATTGGCCCCCACAGAGGAGGACGATCTGCTGCTGTAACTGGTGTCCCGGACAACCCTGATTTATTTTATTTTGGTGCAGCTGGCGGAGGAGTATGGAAAACTGAAGACGGTGGACAAACTTATGAAAATATATCTGATGGTTATTTTGGTGGAAGTATTGGATCAGTTTCTGTATCATTGAGTGATCCTAATGTTATTTATGTTGGAGGAGGAGAAGTTACTTTAAGAGGAAACGTATCTTCAGGTTATGGTATGTGGAAATCTGAAGATGCTGGAAAAACTTGGGTATTCTCAGGCTTACCAAAATCCAGACACATTCCTAGAATAGTTATTCATCCTGACAATCCTGATATAGTTTATGCAGCAGTTTTAGGAAATATATATAAACCTACCTCAAATCGTGGTGTTTATAAAAGTATTGATGGTGGAAAAAGCTGGGAAAAAGTATTGTTTTCAAATGCTCACTCTGGTGCAGTAGAATTGGTTATGGATCCAACAAACCCAAGAATTTTATATGCCTCAACATGGAGAGTCAATAGAACCCCTTACAGTTTAAATAGTGGTGGAGAAGGCTCTGCCCTTTGGAAAAGTACTGATGAGGGTCAGAATTGGGAAGAGATCAGTTCAAATGAAGGTTTTGCTTCTGGGACTCTTGGTATTATTGGTGTAACAGTATCATCTGTAAATTCGCAAAAGGTTTGGGCAATCGTTGAGAATAAAGAAGAGGGTGGGGTATATCATTCTAAAAATGGTGGAGTAACTTGGGAACATATTAATGATAGTAGAGCATTAAGACAGCGCGCTTGGTATTATTCAAAAATTTATGCTGATACGCAAGATGAAGATATTGTTTATGTAATGAATGTTTCCTATCACAAGTCAAAAGATGGAGGTAAGACTTTTAAAAGCAATAATGCCCCTCATGGAGATCATCATGATTTATGGATTGCACCAGAGGATAACCAACGAATGATTATTGGTGATGATGGAGGAGCACAAGTATCCTATAATGGCGGGGAAACTTGGAGTACTTATTATAACCAACCAACAGCCCAGTATTACAGAGTTACTACAGACAATTCTTTTCCTTACAGGATATACGTTGCCCAACAAGACAACTCAACCCAAAGAGTACGTCACCGTTCTAGTGGAAGTGGAATTTCTCAAGCAGATTGGGAGCCAACTGCTGGTGGAGAATCTGCTCATATAGCAATTGATCCATTAAATAATGATATTGTTTATGGAGGTAGCTATGGTGGATTTTTGACTCGTGTAAATCATGATTCTAATACAGTCAGAGGAATAAATGTGTGGCCAGATAATCCAATGGGGTATGGAGCAGAAGGAATGAAATATCGCTTTCAATGGAATTTTCCAATTCATTTTAGTAAGTACAATCCAAAGAAACTTTATACGTTTTCTAATCATGTACATGTATCTGAAAACGAGGGACAAAGTTGGGAAATTATTAGTCCTGACCTTACACGCAATGATCCTGAAAAGTTAAAATCATCTGGAGGACCAATTACTCAGGATAATACCGGTGTAGAATATTATTGTACTATTTTTGCCGCTAACGAATCAACTCTGCAAGAGGGACTTATGTGGGTTGGAAGTGATGACGGACTCATCCACATAACACGTGATGGCGGTATCAACTGGGAAAATATAACGCCACCACAGATGCCGAAATGGCTCATGATTAATAGTATAGAGCCATCTCCTTTTGATCCTGCAGTTTGTTATGTGGCCGGGACTTTGTACAAAACAGGAGATTTTAAACCTTATTTATATAAAACCTCTGACTACGGAAAAACTTGGGTAAGTATAACTAGTGGTATTGAAAAAGAGCATTTTACAAGGGTTCTTAGAGCTGACCCAGCCAGAAAAGGATTGCTATATGCGGGGACCGAAACAGGAATGTATATTTCATTTGATGATGGAGCGAGTTGGAATTCATTTCAATTGAATTTACCTATAGTTCCTATTACCGATTTAACACTAAAAGAAAATAGTCTTATTGTTGCAACACAAGGGCGCAGTTTATGGATGTTGGATGATTTAACAGTTTTACATCAGTTAAATTCAGTTACTGAAAAAGATCAAATAACTTTATTTAAACCAAAAGACAGTTATCGAACCCAAGGAAGATCCAGTAAGCCTTCACTTACGCAAGGAACTAACCTGCCTAATGGCGTTGTTGTTTATTTTAATCTTAAGAACTATAATGAGAAAGAAGATGTTGTTCAATTGCATTTCAAAGAAAACGATGGAACCTTAATTAAGACATTTAGCACAAGTTCAAAAGAAGATAAATTAATTGTAAATAAAGGAGGAAATCAATTTGTTTGGGACTCACGTTATGAGGGAGCTGAAACCCAAGATGGAATGATTTTCTGGTCAGCCTCGTTTTCAGGTGCAAAGGCGGTTCCTGGGAATTACTCAGTAGAGTTAGATGTGAATGGAAAAATAAAAAAGCAAGATTTTACTATTTTAAAAGACCCAAGGGCAGAAGTTAGTCTAGCTGAAATGAAAGAACAGTTTGATTTTGTAAATACTGTAAATAAAACAGTAGATGATGCTCATATTGCTATAGGGAATATTAGAATGATCAATGAAAAGCTTTCTGACTTTGAAGATAACTACGGTGAATTAGAAGAAACAAAAAATCTTCTAGCAGAAGTAAAATTACTAAAGGGCGAGTTGTCTAATATTGAAAAAGCTTTGTACCAAACTCAAAACATGAGTAGACAAGATCCATTAAATTTTCCTATTCGACTGACAAATAAACTTGGCCATTTAAATAGATTGGTTACAACAAATGATTTTCCTCCAACACAACAAGACGAGGCAGTTAGATTGGAACTTACTCAAAAGATAGAATTACAACTAGAGCATTATAACAAACTAATTTCAGATGACTTAGAAGATTTTAATATTGCATTTGCAAAGCTAAAATTGGATTATTTAAATTTAAAATAATTACGATTGTATTACAATTATGTAAAAGCGTTGCATTTGATTTTTGTTATTACATGGTTTGCGGGCCTCTTTTATATACCAAGACTTTTTATTTACCATGTTGAAGGTTTAAAAAAGCCCAAAAATGAAGCAGCTATTTTGAGTGCTCAATTTAAAATAATGGAGAGACGCCTTTGGTACATAATTACATGGCCTTCAGCAATTCTAACTATTATATCTGCAGTTTGGCTGTTGATTTTAATGCCAAGTTGGTTGGCGCAATCATGGATGCATTTAAAACTATTTTTTGTCGTACTATTAGTGGCTTATCATTTGAAAACTCACAAGATGTTTCTGAAATTTCAGAAGGATGATGTTAATTATAGTAGTATGTACCTTAGGATATGGAATGAGGGTGCTACATTGCTTTTATTTGCAATAGTTTTTCTGGTTATTCTTAAGGACAGTTTACACTGGATTTCAGGGATTTTAGGTCTTGTTGGATTGGGAATTATTTTATTTCTCGGAATTAAGTTGTATAGAAAGACAAGAGTAAATAAATGATTAATTCATTTAAAATTCCAGAGAAATTTTCGTTTCGAACCCGTCTGTTTGTCGTTATGATCCTAATGCTTTTCGTAGCGGGTTTACTTATTCTTGGAACAACAAGTATTCAATATGAATCCCAAAGAGAAAACTACCATTTAGGGCGTTTGGACAGAAAAGAAATCCAAATTAAAAGACATATTGATTATTTGGTTAATAAACATAATTTAATTAATGCATCTGATAGCTTATGGAATAAATATGCTTCAGATTTTGAGAAAATCAATGAAATTCACAATGTTCAATATTCACTATTTAACTTAGAGGGAAGGCCACTATTTATTTATCATTCTCCTCTTGAAGTAATAGCAAACGATTATATTTTAGATGCAATTTTATTGAATAAAATTTTAAATAGTAGTCAAGGAAAATATTTAGAAAATTACAGTTCGGATATAGATAAGTTTCACGCATCATATCGTTTATTAAAGGATCGTTTCCAGCGTCCCTATGGGATTCTGTTTTTCCCGTATTTTGAAGATGTTTCTTTTTCTGAGAATGAACTAAATACTTTTTTGCAAAACTTATATCAGGTTTATATAATACTTCTTATAGGTGTGATATTTATAGCCTACTTTTTGTCCAAATTTGTAACACGTTCTTTGGAGACGATACGTGTTAAAATGGGGAAGATGGGATTAGAAAAAAAGAATGAAAAAATATATTTAAAAAATGCTACAAGAGAAATTGATAGCCTAATAAAATCTTATAACAAGATGGTTGATGACCTTGAAGAAAGTGCTGAAAAGTTGGCTAAAACAGAGCGTGAAAACGCATGGCAGGAAATGGCACGTCAAGTAGCCCATGAGATCNAAAATCCACTTACTCCAATGAGGCTTACCATCCAGAGTTTTGAACATACTTTTAATCCTGATGATCCTGACAGCAATCAAAAACTAAGAGAGTTTTCAAAACTACTAATTCATCAAATTGATACTATGAGTGAAGTGGCAGAGGCCTTTTCAAACTTTGCAACTTTACCTAAACCAACCATGAGAGAATCTGATTTAGTTGAGGTTACTCAAATGGCAATCAATATTTTTCAACAGGATTATATTGTTTTTTCATCAAATGAGGCANATATTTTTCATAAGATGGACCAAACTCAGTGGATTCGTGTGATTACTAATCTTATTCAAAATGCATTACATTCGGTTTCAAAAAAGAAAACACCGCAAATTGGGGTTCAAATATTGACCGAGCCAACTCAAACGANAATTTCTGTTTCTGACAATGGAAGTGGTATTCCAGAAAAACTTAAGAGTAAAATATTTGAACCTAANTTNACGACAAAATCAGCAGGAATGGGANTAGGATTAGGGATAGTGAAAAATATTATCAAGTCTCACAAAGGAAAAATTAGCTTTATTTCAACTCAAAAAAAAGGAACAACTTTTTCTATTGTATTACCTAAAGTTTAATTTTTTTTTGTTTTTTCTTCACTTCTTCACCAATAAAACTTTCTATTCGATCAACGAATGCTTCAGGCTCCTCATGATTAATTNCCATAGGTTCGTGTACTGTTAGATGAAGATTAACTCCTAAAGGCATTGGGAAGTACTTGTTCTGCCCGAATTTATATGAATTACCAATACTTATTGGAACAACAAGTGCATTAGGCATGGATTCAAACAAACATATTAAACCTGATGTTTGAAATTTTTTTGGATGTCCATCTCTACTTCTTGTCCCCTCTGGAAAAATGACAGCACTATGGTTTTTCTTTATTAGGCGCTTCCCAAATTCTTTAATTTTAATCAATGCTTCTTTTGGATTATTTCTTTCAATCAATACAGACCCACCATATTTCAAATTAAAAGAAACACTTGGAATTCCTTTACCCAATTCTTTTTTGCTTATGAATTTAGGATGGTATTTTCTCAAATACCAAATGATAGGAGGAACTTCATAAGTACTCTGGTGATTGCACACAAAAATTATTGAGCGATCCCTAGTTAAGGAATTTGGTAGATCAACTCTAATATTAGTACCAAGAATGTATAGAGATCTGACGATAAAGAAATTTAATAGCTCTACACTAAATTTATGAGCTTTATATCCTATAGTATTAAAAGTAATCCACTGTAATGGATGAAAAACTACCAAAAGAATTCCAAAGCATAAATAGAATATTATACTAGGAGGATAGGCAAGTATTTTTTTCATGCCCCTTAATAGGTTCAATCGTTAACAATGATCTTGGTAAGCGGCTTTGAGATTTTCGGCGATTAGATCAGCTGGCCGTCCTTCAATATGGTGACGCTCAACCATGTGAACTAATTCACCGTCCTTGAAAAGAGCAATACTAGGCGAAGATGGCGGAAAAGGAACCATCATATCACGTGCACTTTTGGTTGCTTCTGCATCAACTCCAGCAAAAACAGTTACTAAATTATCAGGGGTTTTTTCGTTTTGGAGTGAATAAAAAACTCCAGGCCGAGCGTTTGCTGCCGCACATCCACATACTGAATTCACTACAACTAAAGTAGTCCCAGATTTAGCAAGGGCTTTAGATACATCATCAGAAGATTGTAATTCAACAAACCCTATGTTTGTCAACTCTTCTCTCATTGGTTTTACAAGTTCTGCAGGATACATTTTATTTTTTTTTCAAATATAATAAAGTAATACTATCTTAATAGGTTTTGACACCCGGTTTTTATTTTTCAAATTTGCACAAATAATAATTTTCATAATGTTTAAATGGATTTTAGCTTTTTTTGGCTATTCTTTNTTAAGATTTCCAGGGGCTTTATTGGGGTTTTTTGTTGGNGGGGCNATTGAGAGACTTTATAATCCCTCAAGTTCATGGNTAAAGGTTCGTACTCAAAACCTTAATCCAGAAATTTTTCAGCTAAATCTTTTGGCTTTAGCAGCTACTGTAATAAAAGCAGACGGAATAGTAAAAAAGCAAGAATTACAATTTGTAAGAAATTTTTTTATTACAAATTATGGTGATCAGAAAGCAACTAATATTTTTGAAAAGTTTAATGCAGAGATAAAAAAAGAAAAGCAAAACATTCCTNACTTAACTCAAATTTTTACTCAGAGAGCCCAATATGAAACCAGATTGCAGATTTTNCATTTCTTGTTTGGTGTTGCCAATGCTGATGGGTTAGTTTCGAAAACGGAATTGTCAAAAGTAGAACAAATTGCCGCCGCTTTAGGAATCCGTCAAAGTGATATGGAAAGTATTAAGGCAATGTTCATAAAAGATACTGACAATGCTTATACAATTCTCGAGATATTATCTTCAGCATCAGATGATGAAGTAAAAAAAGCTTATCGCNCTATGGCAAAAAAATATCATCCTGATAAATTACANTCAAAAGATCCAGCNCTTATTAAGGGTGCACAGGAAAAATTTCAAAAAGTCCAAGAAGCTTATGAAGTAATTCAAAAAGAAAGAAGTTTGTGATGGATACNTTNAANTTTTATACTGACTTAGGTTTTTGGCATGTAATTGATCTTGAGGGATTAGACCATTTATTTTTTATTACAACATTGGCATTGCCTTTTGCTTTTTCTAAAAGTAAAAAACTTATTTGGTGGGTTACCCTNTTTACTNTAGGNCATACNTTGTCTCTTNTTGGTAANGTCTATGCNGAGATTAAATTTTCTTCTTATTGGATTGAATTATTAATTCCAGTGACAATTGCAATTAGTGCAATTTCTTTATTACTTAAAAAAAGAACTTCCATTGCAGATAAAACTTCCTGGTTTTTCCCAATTTTGACAATACTTTTTGGCGTTATCCACGGCTTAGGTTTTGGGCGGTATTTTAGTTTACTCATTCCCGAGGAATCTGTGGGAAGCTCTCTTCTTTCTTTTGCACTAGGTGTGGAGTTGGCCCAAATTTTAATTGTCTTGGGAGTATTAATTTTAAATATAATTGTAATTGATTTTATGAAAAAATCACGTTCAAAATGGGAATTTTTAATTGGTGCTATGGTTCTTTCTCAGGCATTGACTATGATATTTGAACGAATTTGAATTAAGTGTTTAGGCTAAATTGGTATCTTCGTCACAATGGGTAAAGACAAACAAAAAAAATATGATACAGCTTATCTGGAGATGGCTAATATTTGGGGCCAGCTATCCTATTGTAAGCGTAAAAAAGTAGGTGCTCTTATCGTCAAAGATCGCATGATTATTTCAGATGGATATAATGGGACACCATCTGGTTTTGAAAATGTTTGTGAAGATGAAGACAATTACACTAAATGGTATGTACTCCATGCAGAAGCCAATGCCATTTTAAAGGTAGCTGCATCCACTCAATCCTGTAAAGGAGCCACTTTATATATTACATTATCCCCATGTAGAGAATGTAGTAAACTTATTCATCAGTCGGGAATTACTCGTGTGGTATATTCTAAGACCTATAAAGACACAAGTGGTCTTGAATTTTTGGAAAAAGCGGGAGTAAGTACTGTTTGTATACCCTTGTAAATTAAATCACTGTGAAAAGGAATATTATTTTTTTATTTTTAATCGTATTGTTGTCTTCAGCAATAGGCTTTCTATTTGGATCACATCATTTTAAAAACAATGAGAGCGTTGGTTTTGATCATCCAAGTATTGAAAAACTCAACAGATTAATGACATATTTATCAGAGGATTATGTTGATAAAATAAATACCGACAGCCTAGTTGGTGCAGTGATTGAAGATATAGTCGAAGAATTAGATCCTCATTCAGTATACATTCCTGCACAACAAATTCAAGCAATTTCAGAGAGTATGCAAGGAAATTTTGAAGGTATCGGTGTTCAATTTTTTATGCAAAATGANACTATAGCNGTTGTTCGTGTTTTAAAGGGNGGACCNAGTGAAAAAGCAGGTCTTAAATCNGGGGATAGGATNCTAATAGCTGANAANGACACGCTCTATTCAAAAGGTAAGTCNAACGAAGATATTATAGGTAAACTTAAAGGACCTTCTGGAGCTCCGGTTAAGTTAACCGTTTACAGAAAAAAAGGAGATTCTATTTATACTTTTAATTTAAAAAGGGGACCAGTTCCTTTGCCAAGTATTTCCTCATCTTATATGTTAAACGAAAGTACAGGATACATAAAAATCAATCGGTTTTCTCAAACAACATATTTAGAATTTGAAAAATCTTTGAGTAAGCTTACAAAGCAACAAATGAAGCATTTAATTTTAGATTTGAGAGGCAATCCAGGTGGGTACCTTTTACCTGCAAAACAAATCGCAGATGATTTTCTATCCTCTGGAAAACCGATTGTCATTGTAGAAGGAAATAGTGGAAAGAGGGAAAGAACAATTGCTTCATCAAATGGTTTGTTTGAAGTGGGAGATTTGTACGTTTTAGTGGATGAAGATTCGGCTTCTGCAAGCGAAGTAATTGCTGGTGCAATTCAAGATAATGATAGGGGTTTGATTATTGGCAGGAGAACCTTCGGAAAAGGACTTGTGCAGCAACAAATGCCATTAGGTCAAGGCGATCAGATTCGACTTACTACAGCAAGATATTTCACACCTACAGGAAGATCTATTCAGAGACCTTACGATAGTACATCACGAAAAGACTATTATGCAGAGGTTCAAAATCGTTATGATTCGGGGGAGATGCAAGATCCATCAAATATTCCAACTCTAGATAGTATTGAATATACAACACCCAAAGGAAAAAAAGTTTATGGTGGAGGAGGGATTACTCCTGATATATANATNTCTAATAAAGAATCTCCNGAAGAGTTATGGAGTTCATATCTTATTAGGTCTAACTTAGTAGACCGATTTGTTTTTTTAGAACTAGACCAAAATATCCAAAAGTATAACTTTGACAGTGCTGCNCGTTTNNTTAACGAAGAACTNCCATTTAAAGAAGATTTTATAAANGCATTTAANCTGTATTGTAAAGAGAATAATTTTCCAATTGAAGTTAAAGATGATGAAAGGCTTTTGAACTCAATTAAGGCCTACATAGCTGTTCAGCTTTTTGATGAAAATCTTTCAACTCGAATCATTAATGAAGAGGACTCCTTTATTAAAAAGGCTTTGAGCCAAATTGAAAACAACTAACTTATTTTTTAAGTTTTTTTGCAATCTTTTTTGAAATCATTAAAATAGAGACGAGTAAAAAAGCACTTGCTGAGGCCATAACTCCGATTAAGGCAACACTGCTTTTTCCCTCTAAAGGAGAAGACCAATTCATTTGAATGAGATTGAAGATGCACATCCCGAGGGATAAAATCATTAAAGTTGGCAGAACTATTTTCATTTAATAAAATTAAACATTTAAATCAGTTGACCGATATTGGAAGTAAAAAGTTTAACAGCAATTGCCAAGAGAACTATGCCGAAAACTTTTCGTATGATATTGATTCCTGAACTACCCAAAAAACGTTCAATATGTTTGGAAGATTTAAGTACGATATACACAAATATTATATTGATTATGATTGCAATAATGATATTTAATACCTGGTATTCTGCTCGAAGTGAGAGTAAAGATGTCATTGTTCCTGCTCCTGCAATCATTGGAAATGCTAAAGGAACTATAGATGCTGTTTCTGGAAAATCATCTTTGTAGAGTGTAATTCCTAAAATCATTTCTAGGGCTAAAAATAAAATGACAAAAGATCCCGCAACTGCAAATGAATTAATATCAATTCCAATTAGCTTAAGTATTTCTTCCCCTAAAAACAAAAAACCAATCATAATTAAAGCTGCTACCAAAGAAGCCTTTTCAGATTCAATATGCCCCACTTTCCCTCTTAAACTAATTATCAATGGGATATTACCAACAATATCTATTACCGCAAAAAGCACAAGACTAGCAGTAAGGATTTCTTTTAATTCAAACATGGGGTGTGATTTTTTGCAAATGTAATTTCATTCTCAATAATAGGAATGTTAATTATGCTTATTTTTAATAAAAATCAAAAATGTTATCTATAGAGAATACCCTCATCTCGGATGAACTAATTTCTGAAGATTTTGTTTGTAATATTTCTAGGTGTAAAGGGGAGTGTTGTGTTGCTGGAGAAGCTGGAGCACCTCTTGAAAAAAAAGAGACAACTTTTCTAGAGAAAAATTTTTTAAAAATCAAGCCTTTTTTAAATCCCAAAGGGATTAAATCTATAGAAGATCAAGGAGTTTTTGTAAAAGGAACGGACGGAGATTTTGAGACACCATTAGTTGATGGGGAAGAATGTGCTTATACTGTTTTTTCTGAATCGGGAATAGCTTCTTGTGGAATTGAAAAAGCTCATAATCAAGGAGCCATTGATTTTCAAAAACCCATTTCTTGTCATTTATACCCAGTACGTATTCAATCAAATGAAAAAATGGTCGCTGTAAATTATCATAATTGGTCAATATGTTCAGATGCTTGTAACCTTGGTAATACCTTAAAAATTCCAATTTATCAATTTGTAAAAAAGGCTCTTATCAGAAAATTTGGAAAAGCCTGGTTTGAAGCTTTGGAAGAATTTGCAAAAAAGACGTCCAAGTGAAATTCTCCTGTTTAAAAGGGATTCAGAAGGAAATAGATTATAAGTATCTGATTAACAGTGAATTAATAATATGTCAATTTTTAGTAAAATTACAGTAAATATGCAATTTTGTTAAAAACTAACCTCTATTGTGGAAAAGTTCATCTTTCAAATATGAGTTCATTTTAGAATCTTTGTAAGACAAATAATCAATCAATTCTAACNTTATAAAATATTNTAATGATGGCAGCNGTAGAACCTATTCTCCAAGAAAATGAAAATCGATTTGTAATATTCCCGATNCAACACCATGATATTTGGGAATGGTACAAAAAAATGGAGGCTAGTTTTTGGACTGCCGAAGAAATTGATCTTCATCAAGATCTCTCTGATTGGAATACTAAATTAAATGATGATGAAAAATATTTNATCAAGCATATCCTTGCTTTTTTTGCTGCNTCNGACGGTATTGTAAACGAAAACCTNGCTGAAAATTTTGTAAATGAAGTTCAGTATTCCGAAGCAAANTTNTTNTACGGTTTCCAGATTATGATGGAAAATATTCANTCTGAAACATATTCNTTATTGATTGATACCTATGTTAAGGANGATNNTGAAAANGATAATTTATTTAAGGCAATTGAGGTTTTCCCCGCAATCAAGAAAAAAGCAGATTGGGCTCTNAAGTGGATCGATTCAGATTCGTTTGCAGAGCGTTTAATAGCATTTGCTGGGGTAGAAGGAATTTTCTTCTCAGGGGCTTTTTGTTCTATTTATTGGTTAAAAAAGAGAGGTCTTATGCCTGGCTTGACGTTTTCTAATGAATTGATNTCAAGAGATGAAGGTGTGCATTGTGACTTCGCTGTGCATCTGCACAATAACCATTTGGTAAATAAAGTGCCACCAGCACGTATCAGAGAAATTCTATTGGATGCACTTAACATTGAACGAGAGTTCATTACAGAATCATTACCGATTAGTTTAATTGGAATGAATGCTAAATTGATGACACAATATTTAGAATTTGTTACTGATCGTTTATTGTTACAGTTGGGTCTTGAAAAAGAATTTAACGTGACCAATCCATTTGACTTCATGGATATGATTTCCTTACAGGGTAAAACTAANTTCTTTGAAAAGCGTGTNGGNGAATACCAGAAAGCNGGAGTACTCAACAANGAGAATAGTGAGACNAAGATTAGTTTTGACGAGGACTTCTAGTCCACTCAAAACTTGAGACCATAGACCACCAATAATTTAGAATTAGTAAAGTAAAATAAAACCAAAATTATGTTCGTAGTAAAAAGAGATGGCCGAAAAGAGCCCATAATGTTCGATAAAATTACAGCCAGAATTCGTAAACTCAACTACGGATTGAATCCCTTGGTTGATCCAGTTAGGGTTGCTATGCGTGTGATTGAAGGACTTTATGACGGTGTAACCACCTCTGAATTGGATAACCTAGCTGCCGAAATTGCAGCAACTATGACTACAACACATCCAGACTACGCAAAATTGGCAGCAAGAATTTCAGTTTCTAATTTACATAAGAATACCAAAAAGTCTTTCTCAGAAACCATGACGGATCTCTATGTGTATGTCAATCCAAGGACTGGGAAAAAAGCACCGCTACTTTCAGATGAGGTTTATAAAATTATCCAAAAAAATGCAGATAAATTAGATTCAAGTATAATTTACAACCGTGATTTTGGTTATGATTTTTTTGGATTTAAGACATTAGAGCGCTCCTACCTTTTAAAGCTAAACGGAAACATAGTTGAGCGTCCTCAACATATGTTAATGCGAGTTTCTATTGGAATACATTTAGATGATATTGAAGCTNCGCTAGAAACGTATGAGTTGATGTCCAAGCGTTATTTTACTCACGCAACCCCAACATTATTTAACTCAGGGACTCCTAAACCACAAATGTCCTCATGTTTTCTTTTGGCCATGAAAGATGATAGTATTGATGGAATTTATGATACATTAAAGCAAACTGCAAAAATATCTCAGTCTGCGGGTGGAATAGGATTNTCTATCCATAATGTAAGAGCAACNGGTTCNTANATAGCTGGNACAAACGGAACTTCTAACGGNATTGTTCCTATGTTACGCGTTTTCAATGATACGGCTCGCTATGTAGATCAAGGTGGTGGAAAGCGAAAAGGATCTTTCGCAATTTATGTAGAACCATGGCATGCTGATATTTTTGACTTTTTAGAGTTAAAAAAGAATCATGGTAAAGAAGAAATGCGTGCACGAGATTTGTTTTATGCTATGTGGACTCCAGATCTTTTCATGAAACGTGTTGAGGAAAATGCGGAGTGGACTCTTATGTGCCCTAATGAATGTCCAAATTTATTCGACGTACATGGTGATGAGTTTGATGCGCTTTACTTGAAGTATGAAAAAGAAGGTAAAGGTAGAAAAACAATAAAGGCTCGCGATCTTTGGGAAAAGATTCTGGAATCACAGATTGAGACAGGNACCCCATACATGCTCTATAAGGATTCAGCAAATAGAAAATCCAACCAAAAAAATCTAGGAACTATTCGCTCATCAAATCTCTGTACTGAGATTTTAGAATATACATCACCCGACGAAATAGCTGTATGTAACTTGGCCTCTATTGCTTTGCCAATGTTTGTTAAAGATGGGGAATTTGATCACCAAACTTTATTCGATGTAACTGTACGTGTAACAAAAAATTTAAACAGAGTAATTGATCGTAATTATTATCCTGTTAAAGAAGCAGAAAATTCAAACTTTAGACACCGACCTGTTGGATTGGGCGTACAGGGACTTGCTGATGTATTTATTATGTTAAGACTTCCGTTTACCTCTGATACTGCCAAACAGTTGAACCAAGATATTTTTGAAACCTTATATTTTGCGGCTGTTACTGCCTCTGCTGAAGAAGCTAAAAAAGATGGTCCCTATCAAACATATAAAGGTTCGCCGATTTCAAAAGGAGAATTCCAGCACAACCTTTGGGGGGTTAAGGATGAAGAGCTCAGCGGCCGATGGGATTGGGTAAAACTTCGTAAAACAGTCAAAAAACAGGGTGTTAGAAATTCACTGCTCGTCGCTCCTATGCCAACAGCAAGCACTTCACAGATTCTAGGGAACAACGAATGTTTTGAGCCTTATACTTCTAATATTTATACAAGAAGAGTACTTTCAGGCGAGTTCATAGTTGTCAATAAACATTTGCTAGAAGATCTTGTAGATCGAGGCTTATGGAATGAGGATATGAAACAAGAATTGATGCGTAACAATGGATCGGTTCAGAATATTGACGGCATTCCAGACGATTTAAAAGAGCTCTACCGGACTGTTTGGGAAATGAGTATGAAAGATATTATAGATATGTCACGTCAACGTGGTTATTTTATAGATCAATCACAATCATTAAATCTTTTTATGGAAGGAGCAACTATGGCTAAATTAACTTCCATGCATTTTTATGGTTGGAAGTCTGGTCTAAAAACAGGGATGTACTACCTCAGAACAAAATCCGCAGTAGATGCAATTAAGTTTACTTTAGATACAAAATCAAAAGCCGAAATTGAAAAAGATAAGGAGATAAAAAAAGTCGAAGTAGTAGCTCCTGCCACCGCGGCAGCTGTTGCTCCACAACCGAGTGAACCTGTGGAGCCACTTAGTCCGCAAGAATTGAAAGAAATGATTGCTCAAGCTAAAGGCAATGAAGATGATGATTGTCTAATGTGCGGATCTTAAGATTTTTTATGAGATTTTATTTAAAATATCTCCCCCTTTTTTTTTTCTTTTTTCAACGTTCTTATGTGCACAAAAGATTAGTGATATAAGATTCGGTAAAGGGATGATTGATTTTATAGCTAAGGATAGTTCTTTTAGTGTAATATTTGCACCCCGTTTTCAAACTAGATATCAAAGTCAATGGGAATATGATGGAGAGGATTATTTACCACCTGATTATAATTTTTTGGTAAGAAGAGCTCGCTTAACATTTGATGGTTTTGCATTTTCACCAAAACTCACTTACTTCATTGAACTAGGTCTTTCAAATCATGATGTCTCTGGTGCAAGCATTTATAATCGTAATACTCCAAGATATATATTAGATGCTGTTATAAAATGGAAGTTTTATGAAAATTTTGAGTTGTGGGCGGGGCAAACAAAATTACCAGGAAATATAGAACGTGTTGTATCTTCAGGTAATCTTCAATTGATAGACCGTTCATTACTTAATAGTAAATTCAATATTGATCGTGATATAGGGATTCAGCTAAGACATAAATCAAAACTTGGAGGTAAATGGCTTAGCAGAGAAAAATTATCAATCTCCCAAGGAGAGGGTAGAAACATAACAGAGGGAAACATTGGGGGACTTCAATATACAGGTCGATTTGAATTACTTCCATTTGGAGATTTTAAATCAAATGGTGATTATTCACAAAGTGATTTAGCTAGGGAGGAATCGGTTAAAGCGATGTTCAGTTTTACTTATGATTATAATAAAGATGCTGTTAAAACAAGAAGTAATATGGGGTCCTACATGACTCAATTTAATGGAGGTTTATTTGAAACAGATATTACCACTGTATTTATTGATGGTGTTATAAAATACAATGGTTTTGCATTAACTGGAGAATATGCAAAAAGAAATGCAGATACTATAGAAGCTCTTGAAGGAGATGGTAAGACAAAAACTGGTGATGTTGTTGGAGCTGGTGATGCATTTAATCTTCAAGGTAGTTATTTGTTAAAAAATAATGTTGAAATGACCCTTAGATATACTAGCTTAGACTTTAATGAAGTTACTCGTCTATCTGATCAAAGACAAATTACTTATGGTATCTCAAAGTATATTGTGGGACATAAATTAAAAGTGCAGGCAGATCTTAGTTTTACTAATTCAAATGATCAAAAAGATAATATTTCATTTAGGACAGGTTTTGATTTTCACTTTTAAAGTTTAGAGATCATAAACACTCTTTACAAATGCTTTTCCACATCTTATAACATTCTGTAAATCATTTTATTACACCCCTATGTTATGTAAATGTTATGTAAATGTTATGTAAATATGTTTTTATTGTTATATTTGTGTTAACTAAGAAACCTAAAAACATGTAAGATGATTGTGCAGGTCAAAAATACTATACTCATCATTCTCTTTACAGTATTGCCTCTCTCGGCACAAGAAAATGATAAATCTAAAACATATGTTTTCGAGGGTGATAAAATTAGATATACTGAGTTTTATCCTAACGGTCAAGTTTTACAGACAGGATATTTTCTAAACGGAAAAAATCACGGAATATGGTCTAGTTATAATCAAGATGGAACTAAAAAAGCTGAAGGTACTTTTGAAAATGGAAAAAAGACTGATGCATGGTTTTTCTGGAACGATGCGATATTAATTGAAGTAACTTACAAGAATAATAGAATTCAAAAGGCCATCCAATGGGACAAATCAGAGGTTCTTGCTTCAAAAGATTTTGATTAGATTACTTTAAATAATTCTATAATTTTTTTACAACGGAGTAATACTTATCTACAAGTTTAAATTTGTTTGTTATTAAACTTTTTGTACGGATTAAAAAATTGAAATACAGCGACGTGGTCTTTGGACTGTTTTCTTCTGCTCTAGTTCTTTCAATCTGAACATAAATTTTTTCCTCAATTAATTTAAAAATTTTATTTTTTTCAATAAGTATGTCTTGAAACTCTTTAATATTTTGTTTCAGTTTAAATGCTTCCCTAGCTTCTTTAAAAGTATTCTTTAAATTTATTTCAATATTCATTAATTCTCTAGTCTGAGATAATTTTAGTTTTCTATGATTGTTGTTGACGTGATTATAACTAATTTTTGAAAGATAGATTAGGTCTTCCGATAAATCATGTAAATATTGAAGTAATTCAATGTAAAAATTACTTGCGGCCACTGAACTTTCTTCTAAATTTCTAATAAAATAAAACAAACGATTATCTAAATTTTCAACTTCATCTGCTAATTTTTTTGATTTTTTTGAAGCTTTTTTTAGTAATGTGATATCGTTGGTAGACAAGCCGGTAACATTAAGGCTAAAAATTACAAAACTCTTTTTCATCACATTTTCAATGATTACCCCTGTTTCATCTATAACACCTTTAAATGAATTGCTTTCTATAACTAGTGCTTGTTCTTCTTTAATAGCCTCTTTATTTTGTTTTTTATAGCCTAAATAATTCTTTCCTATAATTAAAAGAATAATAAACATGATAATAGCAATAACTTGAAGACCACCGATATAAACAAGATATACTATGATACCTCCTACTATAAAAGCACTAATTGCAGTTAAAAACCATCCTGCAATTACATTTAAAACACCAGATACACGATAAACAGCACTGTCAGAACTCCAGGCACGATCAGCCAAAGAAGTTCCCATGGCAACCATAAAGGTCACATAAGTAGTTGACAAAGGAAGTTTTAAGGATGTAGCTAATGAAATTAATATAGCTGCAACAATTAGGTTGATACTTGCTCTTAGTTTGTCAAATTCAGGACTATTTGAAATACTCTGATTTTTAGATAAAGGAATTCTGATAAAAGAATTATCTATTGCTAAAACATAACGTTCTGGAATTACCTTTTTTATTTGAGCGTTTATGTAAATAAAAAAACTGACCAAACCTCTGGATAGAAAGTTTGCTTCAAAACGTTCTTCTGTGTTGTATTGGTTTGATAAATCTAAAGATGTTTTTACTACTTTTTTTGCTTTTGATGAAAACCAAAGGGTCAAAACCATAATCATTCCTGAAATGAATAAGAAAATGGTAGGAGTTGGAACCCTTTCACTCAATAAGGCCATGTCAAAATTTTCAGCTCCAACACCAGAGCTTACCCATGCTTCATAAGATTGAAAAGCAGCGATAGGGACACCTATGAAATTAACTAAATCATTTCCTGCAAAAGCTAAAGCCAAAGCAAAAGTTCCTACTCCTATAATAACTTTATAAATATCCCATTTTAAAAGTGAAATCATCAAATAAGAGCACATGTACCAAAAAATTAAACTGCAAACTTGAACAAACAAAAGATTATTTTCAATAAAACTATTGATAGTTTGCTCACCAAATAACTCAAGTTCCATATTGGAGTAAGGTGTCCCTTTAATACCTTTTATTAAAATAAAATTAAACATTACAGCTAGTGCGATACCACCAAAAAGGCCATTAAGCCAAACAGATTTTTTTTCAAATTCGAAGCTGAAAAGAATTCTTGAAATCCATTGAATTATAGCACCAATTGTAAATGCAATAAATACAGAAAGTAAAATACCCAAAATGATTTGAGTAGCTTTTTCAGTATTAATATAATTTCCTAAAGCTGAGATTAATTGATCTGATTCAAAAATTTTAATTATCGCCATTACTACTGCTGCTCCAAGTAATTCGAAAACAATTGATACTGTTGTGGAAGTGGGCAGACCAAGTGTATTGAAAAAATCCAATAAAAGGATATCGGTCATCATAACTGCCATAAAAATGAATATGATTTCATCAAAATAAAATTCACTAGGATTAAATATTCCTTTTCTGGCAACCTCCATCATTCCACTTGAAGA
>PAFO01000033.1 GCA_002705385.1 Flavobacteriaceae bacterium | reverse complement strand
CTTGGATTAACTTGGGCACGTCCAATATTAATTTTACTACTCCAAAAGTCTCCATAGCTAGGTGATTCTAGTTCTTGCACGTCTGTTATTGAAATGGGATTTCTAAAATATAATTTATATACTATCGTGATCCCCTCATTCAAATAAGGAGAGCTATTGGATATCTCTGCTACCAAACGTATATTTTCATCTGTAAGGTAATCTATATTATTTGGATCGTTTGGTTTTTCAACTGCTCCGGTAACCTCTATTTGTATTGGTGATGTTTTGTAAACTTCACCATTAATAGTAATTTCAGCTTGACTTAAATTAATAATACCTTTTGATTTAGGTGTTAAAAAATAAGTGTATGTTTTTGAAAAACTACTAACCCCATTTACCCAAGAACGGTTAACAGATTGTTGTGGACCACTTACTACTAAAAAATTGGTGAATGCAGGAGGAACAAAATTATCTCCGTTTTCATTCATGACAAAATCAACGCGAAGTCTCTCGTTCAAACCCAGTCTTTTTTTACTGACTTTAGCATCAAAAGTGACTTGTGCCTTTAGGTGCAATGAAAACCCTATAGATATTAAAATGAGGAATGATAATGCTTTTGACTTTACCATATTTACCAATCTTTTTTACCTCGAACCGGTACCCCTTTTACTTTTTTAGCATTGACTTTATCCTGAACTTTTTTCTCTTGATTGTTCATTGCCTCTAATAAGCTTTGTACTTGTTGAGGAGAAAGTTGACCTTCATTTGGAGCTTGTTTTTTATTTTCAGGAGGTTTATTTTGTTGGTCCTTTTCTTTCTTATTTTGATCCCCTTCATTTTTAGGTTCTCCATCTTCTTTATTATTTCCTTGGTCACCTTCTTTATTAGGATCTTGTTCATCTTTATTTTCTTGATCACCTTTTTGATCCTTTTGATCCTTATCTTGTTCATCATCTTGCTCCTTGTTTTTTTGATCTTTTTGATCTTTCTTATCGTCTTGCTCTTGTTCTTCAGGAGGTTTTTCGTTTTTTAAAAGTTCTTTCGCAAGTGCATAATTATAGCGAGTTTCATCGTCAGAAGGATTGTTCCTCAAGGCATTTTTATATGCCTCTACAGCTTTTTGGTATTCTTTTTTCTTCATAAAAACATTTCCCATATTGTGAAATGCTCTATGTTTTTCCTCCTTTGAAGAAGCAAATTTTTGGGTTTGAAAAAATCGTTGGGAAGCTTCTTCATATTGTTCCGCCAGGAAGTGGGTGTTACCTAAATTGTGTAATGCCGTTGACTTTTCTGGAGCTAGAGATAGTGCTTTTCGATATGACTTTTCAGCAGCTATAAGGGCTCCCTCTTCTACCTCACTATTTCCATCGTAGATATGATTAATAATCTCTCCCTCTTGCGCTTGAATGAAACTTAAAGCGCCTATAATAAAAATATAAAACAGTTTATTCTTCATTTTCATTTTCGTTAAAAAGATCCAACTTCTGAATCCATTTTGTTTTGGTTTCAAACAAAAATAAGTCCATTATCAGAAAAATTAAAGCAACTATTAAAAAAGGTTGAAAACGGTCTTTATAACTGACAAACTTTTTGGCTTCAAACTCTTTTTTATCCATTGCCTTGAGTTGTTCTGAGACAAAGTCTAATACTGCCTGTGTATCATTCCCATCTTGATATTGACCATTGGTAGCAGTTGCAATAGACTCTAATACAGTCGAATTTCTTTTAGTGATTACAACCTCTCCCTCAAAATCCTTTTTATAAGACTCGATAACCCCATTTCGCTTAAGGGGTATGGGAGCGCCATTTTCTGTTCCTACACCAAATGTAAAAATTTTAATCCCCAGCTCTGCAGCTCTAGCTGCAGCATTTGCTGCTTCATCTGAATGATCTTCTCCATCAGAGACCAAAAAGATCACCCTATTGGTTTGGTCATCATCATCAAAAAATGTCCCTGATAAATCAATTGCATTGTCCAAAGCTGTTCCTTGTGAGGATAGC
Organism: Flavobacteriaceae bacterium; assembly: GCA_002705385.1. Taxonomy (GTDB): domain Bacteria; phylum Bacteroidota; class Bacteroidia; order Flavobacteriales; family Flavobacteriaceae; genus MS024-2A. The sequence goes on along the minus strand of PAFO01000033.1, from coordinate 39,452 downwards.
ATATCCGTATTTAATGCCTGTAAAAACATTTTTGCTGAGCCGTAATCTGTAGTAATTGGAAGTTGAGGAATAGCTTGGGCTGCATAAGCTATTATNCCNACTCGGTCACTAGCTAACTGATTTAGTATGGCTGAAANCAGTCGCTTTGACTTTTCAATTCGATTAGGNGCAATATCCTCTGCTAACATACTTTTAGAAACATCAATNGCAAAAACGATNTCTACTCCTTCTCTTTTCACTGTTTCTAATTGCGTTCCAATTTTTGGATTCATNAGTCCTAATATTAGNAGAGAAATTGAAAAACTAATAAGTACGAGTTTTAATATAGGTTTAAAACGGGATTGATTTGGGCTTAGCTCCTTGAGTAATGCAGGATTTCCAAAACTGGATTGTAATTTACGTTTCCATCTAACTACCAATGCGTATACCAGCCAAAATATTGGAAGAATTCCCAAAAGATAAACAAAATGATATGCGTCTATTTGATACATTTAAATAAAGCTTTTGAATAAGGTGTTTTTCCCCAACCATTCTAAAAAAAGTAACGCCAAAGCAAGCAGTATTAATATCCTGTATTTCTCTTGGTAGTTATAATACTTAAACTCTTCAATTTCTGTTTTTTCAAGTTTGTTGATTTCAGCATAAATTTCCTCTAACTTTTTATTGTCTGTTGCGCGGAAATAAATTCCTCCAGTTGCCGAAGCAATTTCTTTTAGTAAGCCCTCATCAATTTCAACCTTTGTCATGCCATATTTGAACTCTCCTGTNGGTAAAATTGCTACTGGAGCTCTTGCAGTTCCATTACTTCCCAATCCAATGGTGTAAGTCTTAATCCCAAATTCTACCGCCAACTCTATGGCAATTTTTGGATCTATGAAACCTGAATTATTGACCCCATCTGTCAATAAAATAATTACCTTACTTTTCGCCCTACTGTCTTTTAATCGATTTACAGAAGTAGCTAATCCCATTCCAATGGCAGTTCCGTCTTCAATAAAACCTTGGTAAGCAATCTCACGAAGTGCCCCTTTCACAATAGACTTATCACTTGTAATAGGTGTTTTTGTATAACTTTCTCCTGCATATACCACCAATCCTATACGATCAGACAAACGGTCATCCACAAATGATGAAGCAACTCTTTTTAATGCGCTCAATCGGTCTGGTTTTAGGTCTTGAGCTAACATACTCGAGGATACATCTATCGCCATTATTATATCAATTCCTTTGTTAGTTCTTGTCCTTGTAGAAATGTCTACTGTTTGAGGGCGGGCAATGGCAAGAATGATAAGTCCTAAAGTCAAAATTCTAAGTACAAAAAGAATTGGTCTGACCTTACTCAAAAAAGAGTTTTGCTTACCNAAACCAGAAAGTGANGATATCTTTAAACTTGCCTGGNTTTTTTTACGCGTGATCACATGCCATGCAATAGCAAAAGGCAAAAAAAACATTAGCCAGAGATAATTCGGATTTGCAAAAAAAATTCCTTCAAACATTACCTATAGTTCTTCAATTAATTTAAGAGTGTTCAAAATTCGCTCCTCAATGACTCCCCCATATCGATCATTTTTTTCATACATAAGCGTCAAAATGATGGTTCCTTGATCGAAAGTAAACAAATAAGCACTGAAGTTACATCGAACTCTTTCTTGTTGTTTATTTTTAGGGTAATCTAAAGTACCATAAACTTTTGCAGCTGGTGTCCCACTGGGTAGTGTGACGGAATCGTTTTTCATAAATATATTTACAGCTCCCTCTGATTCAAAACTTGAAATAATTGAATTAACCAACTCTTGCCCTTTATCAAGGTCAGCCTGTCTGGGTTCTGTTTGAGGAGCTTCAGGGTTATTGGGTTTGGGCTTTGGAAAATCAAATGAGAGATTTATATAAAAGGGACTATCAAACGTGCCTAATCTAAACTGTTGTTTGTGTTGGTCAGAAGAAGAAATCCGCTCAAGAATCTCTGGTGTCTCGATTACTATCGGTGGAGTCCCGTATTGACTTTTATACCATTGGCCACTGGTCAATACTTTTGTTGGATATCGAAATAGAGTATCTCTCACGGGATAATATCCGTAGATCAATATACAAATTACAAGTGTCAAAATTGCTAAAATTACACCTCCTGAAATNCCCCAAATCCATTGTTCTTTTCTTCTTTTTTTAGNTAAAAATTCCTGATAAGCTGCTTTTTCTCGAAGNTCTTCTTCAGTAGGTTCAGGAAGTGCTTCTTTGGTTTCTTTGACTACCAGTTCTACCGATTTTCTGTCTTCACTCGCTGTATACACTTCAGGCATGGATTTAGCAAATTTCACCAAATCAGCATTTTGTAATACTTCTCTCAAACTTTTTAATGTTTCTCGATCCAAATCTAATACTCCTGAATCCTTTCGCAACTCCAACTTAGTTAACAGTTCCTCGGATGTACTTTCTAGTGCATCAATTTTGGCTTCTTCTTCAAGATAACGTCTAACTACATCTGTTAGTCTAGAATAATAGCGTTTAAATTCCTCTTGTTCAGAGAGCTTTTCATTCTCTAGTGCTTTAAGCTCTTCGATTGCACGTTCAAAAGGTGGTAGTTCACGTTCTCGTAATTCTTTTTTCCGTTTTTGAAATAAATAAGTATAGAGTATTCCGATGATAATTAAGCCTGCTACAAGCCCCCAAAGAAGTTGTGAAATTAAAGCGTCGTAATTCTTTTTTACCACTGTAAGNGGTTTAATCTTAAAGAGTTTTTGTTGAGTCGTATCAACTACTACAGGATTTACTCGAATTTGAATGAGGTCGGCAATTTTTGAAAAGCCATCCACCAACACTTGTTGTTGGGGTAAAAAATAATTGCCAGAATCAAATTGAATCAGTGCGTATTTTTTAGTATACAAATAATATGACTGAGCTCTTAATGTGTCAATTGGACTCTCTTCTAGTAATTCAAAGGGAGCGAAAATAGGTTGTTCAGGAAAAGCTACCTGAGAGGAACTATCCGCTTTAATTTGTAAAGTATAGCTAAGTTGTTCGCCGATTAGAACAGTGGTAGTATCTACTTCTACTTTAAGTTCGGCAGACTGTTGTGCCCATGAAGCCAANGACATAAAAAAAGTCAAAAGGCTCAAACNATATTGCTTCCTTTTACCCACGTGCTTTAAAATATCCTAATAGTTTTTTAACATAACTTTCCTCTACACCACAGCTCAAATGTCCTGCCCCATTTTTTTTGAATAATTCTTCAAAACTGCTAACATTAGCTGCATATTGTGTGGCATATTTTCTTCGAATTTGTTTGGAAAAAGTGTTAATCCATTTCATATCCCCGGTCTCTGCGTCAATCATAGGAACCATCCCCAGGCTAGGAAGGGTCTTTTCCATGGGATCAAAAACACGAATTCCGGTTAAATCGTGTTTTTTTGCAGCGATACGAAGTGTTTTTTGATAGCCCTCATTCATAAAATCAGACAAAAGAAATACAATTGCTTTCTTTTTTAANACACTGGAAAGAAACTCCAATGCAGAAGAAATATCAGTTTTTTGACTTAGTGGTTTAAATTCTAATAGTTCTCTGATGATTCTCAAAATATGGGAACGCCCTTTTTTTGGTGGTATAAATAATTCTACCTGATCTGAAAATAAAACCAGCCCAACTTTATCATTATTCTGCAAAGCTGAAAAGGCAAGAGTGGCTGCAATTTCTGTTAAGGTTTCTCTCTTAAACTGGGAGCGTGTTCCAAAAGCTTCAGAACCACTCACATCAACAACCAGCATCAATGTCAATTCTCTCTCTTCCTCAAAAATTTTTACAAAAGGTTCATTGTATCGCGCAGTAACATTCCAATCAATCGCTCGTACATCGTCCCCAAATTGATATTGACGTACTTCACTAAAAGTCATCCCTCGACCTTTAAATGTTGAGTGATACTCTCCTCCAAAGACATGATCACTCAGACGGCGGGTCTTGATTTCAATTTTACGAACTTTCTTTAGGAGCGCTTTAGTATCCATTTAATGCTGTCTATGAAGACTTTAGTTTAAAAGAAAGCGGGATCTATGGTACCTCCACTTCGTTAATGATCTGAGTAATAATATCCTCGGAAGTAACATTTTCAGCTTCTGCTTCATAAGTTAAACCAATTCTATGTCTAAGAATGTCATAAATTACAGCTCGAACATCCTCTGGAATAACGTATCCGCGATGTCTTAAAAAAGCATGACACTTAGCTGCAGTTGCTAAATTAATGCTTCCCCTTGGTGATGCTCCAAAACTAATTAGAGGTTTGATAGGTTCAAGGTTGTATTTTTCTGGATAGCGTGTTGCAAAAATGAGGTTCAAAATATAATTCTCAATTTTCTCGTCCATGTACACCTCTTTTATAGTCTCCTGAGCCACCAATATTTGTTTGGTAGTCACCACAGGCTTAACTTGCACATTATTAGTATTTAAATTATTTCGGACAATAAGTTGTTCTTCTTCAAGTTTGGGATAGTCAATTACTGCTTTAAGCATAAAGCGGTCTACTTGGGCTTCTGGCAATGGGTAGGTTCCTTCCTGCTCTACTGGGTTTTGTGTTGCCATAACCAAAAATGGTGCTTGTAGCTTNAATGTTTTATCGCCAATAGTAACCTGCTTTTCCTGCATTGCTTCTAAAAGTGCAGATTGGACTTTGGCAGGTGCCCTATTAATCTCNTCAGCCAATACAAAGTTGGCGAAAATAGGTCCTTTCTTTATTGAAAAGTCATTTTCTTTAATGTTATAAATCATAGTTCCTACAACATCAGCAGGGAGCAAATCTGGAGTAAACTGAATGCGACTAAAGCTTCCTTTGACAGCCTGACTCAAAGTGTTAATAGCCAGTGTTTTTGCTAATCCTGGCACCCCTTCTAAAAGGATGTGCCCTCTACCTAAAAGGCCTATTAAAAGACGTTCTACCATGTGCTTTTGCCCTACAATTACTTTATTCATTTCTAAAGTAAGCAAATCCACAAAGGCACTTTCTTTCTCAATTTTATCATTGATTGCCTTAATATCAATCATGTCAATACTTTTGTTTTCCATGGAGATTATAAAATTTTTAGGACTGCAAATTTGAAAAATTAAAATTCTTTTTGTTGTTAACAATTGGTTAAAAAATCAAGCCACTACTGATGGAGATGGTTTCAATTGTTCTTATTTTAGAAGTGAATTTAATGCATTTTCCTTAGATGAATCCATTTTCGAGAATTATTTCTGGAACTATGACTTGGGGTGGTTGGGGCGCTCAAATGTCTAGCTACCAAATGCGAGATCAAATCGAAAAGTATTTTGCTCTTGGAATCACAACTTTTGATCATGCTGACATTTACGGGGGTTATTCTACAGAAGCTGAGTTTGGNGCAGCTTTTGCTAAATCAAATGTGCCTAGAGAAAAGGTGCAATTCATTACAAAATGTGGTATTCAGATGCCTTGTGAGANTAGACGACTTCCTTTAAAATACTACGANTACTCAGAGCATCACATTCAAAAAAGTGTTGAAAATTCACTNAATTACTTAAACACTGACTATATTGACCTTCTGCTTCTTCATCGCCCCAGCCCATTATTACGTGNAGAAATCGTAGCTGAAACAATCCAAAAACTTCAAAAACAAGGAAAAATTAAATACTTTGGGGTTTCGAATTTTATGCCTTCACAAATCACCCTATTAGAAAAAGAAATTAAACTTAGTTGGAATCAGATTGAATGCTCACTTACTCACGAAATTCCTATGTTTGACGGAACACTCGACTTTTTAACTGCTCAAAATATTGGCGCCATGGTATGGAGTCCACTAGGTTCTTATTTCAAAAAAAGCAATCATCAAACAACTCGAATAAAAAAATGTCTAAATTCACTTTGCGAAAAATACAACTGTTTAGAAGAGCAACTTTTATTGGCTTGGCTCCTTAAACACCCCTCAAAACTGTACCCTGTTGTCGGTACTACTTCTTTACAAAGAATTGAAAATGCTATTGGAGCATTAAAAATAAAAATAGAACTCACAGACTGGTTTTTACTATTAGAGGCTAGTCAAGGAAATGAAGTTCCTTAAAAACAAAAGATGGAAGATAAAATAGTATGTATTACAGGGGCAAGTAGTGGAATTGGTTGGGCTACTGCAAAAGCTTTCGCCAATCAAAATGCACGTTTGATACTTTGTGGAAGAAGAAAAGAAAAACTAGTAGAATTACAAAAACAACTCAATGTAGATTCTATCCAGCTAGTTTTTGATGTAAGAGAAAGAAAAGCTGTTTTTGAAGCATTTGAAAGCCTCCCTGATTCTTGGAAACAGATAACTATTTTGATTAATAATGCTGGAAATGCTCATGGAATTGATCCGGTTCAAACAGCAAGTATTGATGATTGGGATGCCATGATAGATGGAAATGTAAAAGGCCTGATGTATGTAACCAAGGCCGTATTACCTAAAATGGTGGAAGTCAAAAAAGGACAGATTATCAATTTAGGTTCTATTGCTGGTAAAGAAGTTTACCCTAACGGCAGTGTTTATTGCAGTAGTAAATTTGCTGTAGATGCTTTTACTTCAGGACTAAGAATTGATTTAAATCCGTATAAAATTAGAGTAGGTGCGATTCATCCTGGTTTGGTAGAAACAGAATTTTCTCAAGTACGCTTTAAAGGGAATACAGATCGAGCTGAAAAAGTATATAAGGGAATTGAAGCTCTTTCTGCTGAGGATATCGCAGATGCGATTTTGTATATGGCAAATACTCCTGAAAGAGTAAATATTGCTGATTTAGTCATTTTACCAACACAACAGGCTAATGCCTATGTTCAAAACAGAGACAGCTAATCTTAAAATGTGTTATCCATCATTAATAAAAANTTTCAAAAGGAAATATTTGGGATTTACTCTTCTTCAATCTCGGGATATAAAAAATGGTTGTAAGGGAAACGCGTAACGTGAATTTGACGAACTTCTTGATATACCCTTTTTCTTAACTCATCTAAATTTTCTTTGTTAAGTGCAGAAATAAAGAGTGCGTTTCCATTAGCCTTTTGAAACCAAGTTTCACCCCACTCCTTAAGCGTGTTGTGCCTNGGCCCTCGTTCTTCAATCAATTCCGCATCATCCCAAGGTTCTGGTTTATATGCATCAATCTTATTAAATACTATTAAAGTCGATTTGTCAAGGCTATTAATCTCCTTTAAAATTTGATTGACAGACTCAATATGCTCTTCAAAATTTGGGTGAGAGATATCTACCACATGAATTAATAAGTCAGCCTCTTTAACCTCATCTAGAGTACTTTTAAATGATTCTACTAATTGAGTAGGTAGTTTTCTAATAAATCCAACAGTATCACTCATCAAAAAAGGAAGATTTCGAATTACTACTTTTCTAACAGTAGTATCCAATGTGGCGAATAATTTGTTTTCTGCAAAAACCTTACTTTTAGAAATCACATTCATAAGAGTTGATTTTCCAACATTAGTATAACCCACCAAAGCTACACGAACTAAAGCCCCTCGATTACCTCTTTGGGTTTTCATTTGCTTATCTATGGTTGACAGTTTCTTTTTGAGTAAAGTGATTTTCTCTCTAACAATACGTCGATCTGTTTCGATTTCTGTTTCCCCTGGTCCACGCATCCCTATTCCCCCTCGTTGGCGTTCCAAATGTGTCCAAAGCCCTTTTAGTCGTGGCAATAAGTATTCGTATTGTGCTAACTCTACTTGAGTTCGAGCATAACTAGTTTGCGCTCGTTGAGCAAAAATATCAAGAATCAGTCCAGTCCGATCTAAAATTTTACATTTTAATAATTTTTCAATATTCCCCTGTTGTGCTGGGGTGAGTTCATCATCAAAAATAACAGAGGAAATATCATTAGCCTTTACATATTTAATAACCTCTTCTATTTTTCCTGAGCCTATAAAGGTTTTAGGATTAGGGGGATCAATTTTTTGGAAAAATCTTGTTTTTACTAGGCCTCCTGCAGTATAAGCTAAAAATGCAAGCTCATCTAAATATTCTTTTGACTTTTCAGCATTTTGTTTAGAATTAATTACTCCAACTAGTACTGTTTTTTCAACATCAAGTAGCTTTCGATCAATCACCTAAGTCTTTCCATCTTTTTAATTCAAAGCACTTATTATTAAAAACACCATAGGTAAAATGAGTAATCCAATCCCCAAGATTAATGTACTTTGNTTTTGAATTTAATTCAATTTCCAAGGGAATATGTCGATGTCCAAAAATGAAAAANTCTCGATGTTTTTGTTCTAGTTTTCGTTTAGCATATTGTGCCAACCATTCTTTCTCTTCCTCTTCAAAAATAATATCTTTTGCTCCAGAAATTAATTTATTTTTTACNGAAAAATAATGCCCTAAACGCATTCCAATATCTGGATGAAGGCTTTGATACAATCTTTTAGCTANAGGATTAACAAATATTTTTTTCATCAGCTTATAGCCTTTATCATTAGGGCCTAATCCGTCACCGTGNCCAATAAAAAATGTGGTGTCATCAATAGTAAAATCCATNGGTTTGTGATAAACGCTTATTCCTAGCTCTGTTTCAAAATAATTACGCATCCATAAATCATGATTCCCAACAAAATAATGGATCTTAATTCCATTGTCTGCGAGATTTGCTAATTTTCCTAAAACACGCACAAATCCTTTGGGAACTACATGTTTATATTCGAACCAAAAGTCAAAAAGATCCCCTAATAAAAACAAAACAAAGGCATCTTTTTCAATTTCATCAAGCCAATTCAAAAAAATCTTTTCACGCACTTTACTTGCCTCGAGAGTAGGTGCTCCAAAATGTTGATCTGAGGCAAAATAAATTTTTTTATTTTTCAGGATTTTCATTTATCTATCCGATGGCTTGATCTAAATCATCAATTAAATCACGAACATCCTCTATTCCAACACTGAGTCGAATTAATGCATCAACAACACCACTTTTTTCTCTTATTTCTTTTGGTATTGAAGCATGGGTCATACTTGCAGGATGTCCTGCTAAACTTTCCACTCCNCCTAGGGACTCTGCAAGAGTAAAAAGCTTAAGTTTCTCTATAATTTCAATTGCNATATTATAATTTGCTNCTTTTGTTACAAAAGATAACATCCCACCGAAATCTTTCATTTGAGATTTAGCTACTTTGTGATTAGGGTGCTCTTCAAGACCTGGCCAATAAACCTTTTCAATTTTTGGATGTTTTTGCAAATACTCAGCAATTTGTTCTGCATTTTCACAATGCCGTTTCATTCTAACATGTAGTGTTTTAATTCCTCTTAAAGTAAGGAAACTATCCATAGGTCCAGGGACAGCACCACTTGCATTTTGAATAAATCCAATTCGCTCAGCCAAATTTTTATCATTGGTTACTAGGCTTCCTAAAATTACGTCTGAATGACCTGCAAGGTATTTAGTAGCTGAATGCATTACGATATCTGCTCCCAAAACAATGGGCTGTTGAAGGTAAGGAGAAGCAAAAGTATTGTCTACNGCAAGNATTATATTACTTGATTTGCAAAGTTTTGATACTGCTTTTATGTCTATTACATTCATCATTGGGTTGGTAGGAGTCTCTACCCAAATCATACTTGTATTTTCATTAATTACAGTTTCAATATTCTTTGTATCACTCATATTAACAAAGTGAAACCGTATTCCAAAATCCTCAAAAATTTTAGTGAATAACCGGTATGATCCACCATATAAATCATCTGTTGAAATGACTTCATCACCGGGTTTTAATAATTTCAAAACCGCGTCCATTGCTGCCAAACCAGAACCAAAAGCAAATCCAAATTCTCCTGCTTCTATATTTGCAAGGGAGCGCTCCAAAGCTTGACGGGTGGGGTTATGTGTACGGCTGTATTCAAACCCTTTATGACCTCCAGGTGTAGTTTGAGCATAGGTAGATGTTTGGTAAATAGGAGGCATTACGGCACCATAAGCTTTATCAGGGGCTTGCCCCCCGTGAATGGTTTTACTGTTAAAATGCAACTTATTTTTCATCTTATGCTTTGTTTTTTGAAGCAAAGGTATTTGATTTTGAACAAAACCTTAGTTTTTCGATAAAATGATTTTTCTTTGCAACTCAAAAACTGTATTATGCGCACATTTTTTTATTTAAGCAGTTGTGACACCTGTAAGCGAATAATGAAAACACTCAATTTAGATAGCACTATCGAGCAAATTGATATTAAAAAAAATCCACTTAATGAATATCAACTGGATGAATTATTTGAGCTCTCAAAAAATTATGAGGTACTTTTCAGTAAACGTGCACAGCTATATAAGCAAAGAGGATTAAAAGATAAAGTCTTAAATGATAACGACTATCGTTTGCTTATTTTGGAACACTACACATTTTTGAAACGCCCTATCTTAATTTATGGCAAGAGGATTTACATAGGCAATAGTTCAAAGGTATTTGAAGCGTTAAAAGCCTTTTTGGATGAACAATAGAATTTTAGCTCTTTTGGCAGCATTTAGTGCCACAACTATCTATGGATTAAATCATACAATTGCAAAAGTCATAATGCCCCATTATATTGGAGCGTTTGGTTTTATTATGTTACGTGTTGTGGGGGCAGCCATTTTATTTTGGATGCTCAGCCTTTTTATAACTAACGAAAAAATTGAACGGAAAGATTATTATCGAATCTTTTTCGGAGCGCTGTTAGGTATGTGTATTAATATGTTGATGTTTTTTAAAGGACTCCAACTATCTACTCCTATAAACAGTGGTGTAATTGTTACATTAACACCAATTATCATTCTAATTTTATCTGCTTTTTTTCTCAAAGAGAAGCTAACAAAAATGAAACTTCTGGGAATTACAATAGGATTCTCAGGGGCATTACTGTTGATTTTATCTGGAAACACTTCTCAAGTAGTTAATGCTCCTAACGTAACGCTTGGAAACTCAATGATGCTGATCAATTCAATTTGTTACGGCTCTTATCTTGTAATTGTTAAGCCCCTAACAAAAAAATATAACATAATCACCTTGATGAAATGGATGTTTTTACTTGGTATTTTTATGACTTCCCCAATAACATATTCTGAGTTTAGCGANGTGTCATGGAATACTCTACCTTTCGAAGCGATTTGGCGAATGGCATTTGTAATAATAGGGACAACTTTTTTGACTTATTTATTTAATGTATACGCTCTTAAAACTTTACCCGCAACTACTATTGGAGCCTTTACCTATTTACAACCTTTAATCACTATTCTTTATGCCGTAATTACTGGAAACGATATTTTAGATGGAATTAANATAAGTGCNTGTTTACTNGTATTTTTTGGNGTTTATTTAGTTTCAAAAAAGGTGAAAACTGAAAATCTAACATAGCTGAAATTTTAGATTTATNTTATTGCCTTGAAAATATAATATATTAATTAAGATTCAAGCCTTTAACCAAAATTAAAATCAGTAGTGTTAGCATGATTAGTATAATATATTTAATTATATGTTTTTTGGTATACGGCCATGCGCTCTTGTATCAGCGGCTGTTAATTTTTTGAAATCTTTAGTCTTGTTTGAAGATGTAAATTCGGAAATGATGTTTTCGGGTATGGAACTTAATTTTCTTGTTTTAAGGTTTAGCCAAGCACCCATCATTTCACAACGAGCAACATTTTGACCTTCGTTATTGAAAAAATTGTGCTCAAAAGAAAAAAAAGTACCTTCCTCACTAATCCCTGACAATTCGAACGAAACACGAATTTTATCATCGGGCATAACTTCTTTAAAATAAAATAGCTGTTCGTTAAAGACTATTGGACCAATTGAATATTTTTGAAGATTTTTATGAGATAAACCAATGTGGTTTAAAAATGCCATTCGCGTTTCACTAGCATAGCTTAAATAGGTGATGTTTGCTAAGTGCCTATTGGCGTCCAAATCATTCCATCTTACTTCAAATTCTTTTAGAAACATCTTACTATTTTTAATAAGTTATAATTTCAACAAAACTAGAAAAAGTATCACATTTTAATTATTAATGGTTGAAGTATTTGTAACGTATGCATTATAGCTTCACAATTTTTTTTATAAAAAAAATTGTTTCTATTTTCGAAGAATATGAATTGTAATATTATTTTTGAAAAAAAAANTATGNNAAATTATCTTTTTACATGCCTANTCGCAGTTTTATTAATTGGCTGNGCAGAATCAAAATCTAGNTCAAAAAAATCAGAAAATTCAAAAACTGAAAAAAAATCTGAGGAAAATTTNGAAACAGAANTAGTTTTAAATTCCGATGATACTATGAGGTTTGATAAAAACATNTTACTAGTCCAAGCNGGAAAAAAAATNACACTTACTCTTAATCATAATGGCAAGTTTGACAAATCAGTTATGGGTCATAATTTTGTTTTGTTAAAAGAGGGTGTTGAGGTAAGTTCTTTTGCGCAAAGGGCAGCATCTGCAAGAGATTCAGAATATATTCCTGAAGGCAATGATGTGATAGTACATACAAAAATGTTAGGTGGTGGAGAAAGTGATAAAATATCGTTTATAGCTCCANATAAAGGATTTTATACCTTTATTTGCTCTTTCCCNGGACANTGGGGTTTGATGAAAGGAAAACTTATTGTAAAGTAATTTNCAATTTTAAAGAGACCAGGANTTTCCGCCTGTGGTTTCCATTAAATCTACACAGCCTTTTTGTTCTCCAGGAACTGGAGCATAGGCAAGTACTTTTTCACATATAAATTCATTAGTTTTAAAGGCGCTTACAGTAAGACTTCTTAAGTCTTTTGCAAATGATTCTGCTTCCTTTTCTACCTCTGAAATTTCACTCCCTGGTTTGAGAAGTTTTGAAAGAACAGCATCCCAGTCTGAGACGCTCATCTGGTCTATATTTTTTTCAGAAATTTCAGAACTCACAGATAAAAAGGATTTTAATTTCGAAGAAAATTCATCCTGTCTTTTTTTATCCCATACAGCTGCTATGTAACTATCTGTGAATTCAGGTAGTTTCAATTCAATTGCACCAGGAATATCAGTAGATGGAATAATTAATTCCATAAGTTGAGAAATTTTGTCAAAATCCCCTGAATTAAAATAAACAGTATTGTAAGTTGATCCNGATTGACAACTTTGAAATAAACTTACAACTGAAGGAGTAACTACTATAGCTCCAACTCCAGATCCAATATTTTTTAAGGCCTTTCTTCTATNCATTTCTCTAAATTTTANTTTAAGTTCATCTTTTTTAATTCTTTAACAGCATGGTCTGCTGCCCTTGCAGTCATTGCCATATAGGTCAAAGANGGGTTAACATTACTTGCGGATGTCATAGCTGACCCATCAGTTACATACAAATTAGGAACACCATGTATTTGATTATTAGAATTTAGGACCGAGGTTTTAGGATCCCTTCCCATTCTCGCGGTTCCCATCTCATGAATACCAAGACCAAACCCATATCCATTATCATATTCATTTATATTTTTAAATCCAGCATTTTCTAGCATTTCTGCAGCTTGACTTTGCATGTCTTTTCTCATGTTAATTTCATTTTCCTTAATTGTTGCATCAAAAGTTACTGTTGGNAGTCCCCATTGATCAAGTTTTTCATAATCTAATGTCATTCTATTGTCTTCATAGGGTAATATTTCTCCAAATCCTCCTAATCCAATTCTCCAATCACCAGGACTCATAATTGCTTCTTTGAAACCAGCCCCATAAGACATTTCAGCAATATGATCTGACCAGCTTGATCTACCGCCACCACCTTGATAACCATAGCCTCTTAAAAAGTTAACATTATTTGTATCTCCTCCAATATTTCTAAATCTTGGAATATAAATACCGTTATTTCGTCTTCCTGTAAAATAATTTTCTTTGAAGTCATCAGTAGTGGCTTGAGCACCAACACCTAAATGATGATCCATTATATTTCTCCCTAGTTGATCAGAAGCATTTCCAATACCATTAGGAAAAGCCTCAGATTTTGACTGCATTAAAATGGATGTNGATGGAACAGTGGATGCGCAAAGAAAAATTACTTTTGCATTGAATTCAAAAACTTCTTTAGTTTCAGCATCTATTACACGGACCCCCGTTGCTCTTTTTTTGTCAGCATCATAAATNACCTCATGAACAATNGAATTTGGCCTAAGANTCATGTTGCCTGTTGCTTCAGCTGCAGGCAATGTTGAGGAATTGCTGCTAAAATAAGCCCCATAAGGACATCCTCTTCTACATCTCGATCTATACTGNCAATTTACTCTTCCTAGACCTGGTTTTGTTCCCTCTGTAATTATAGCNGTTCTTCCGATCGTTAGAATCCGATCATCATAAGTTTTTTTAATTGACGCCTTTAGATGAGTTTCCACGCAATTCAACTCCATTGGTTTAAGATAGTTCCCATCTGGNAATTGGGGAAGCCCTACATTTTGTCCACTTACACCTATATAGCCTTCAACATAATCATACCAGGGCGCCATGTCTTTATATCTTATTGGCCAGTCAACTGATATGCCGTCTTTTAAGTTAGCTTCAAAATCAAAATCTGTTAGCCGATAACTTTGTCTACCCCATGTCAATGATCTTCCTCCTACATGGTAACCTCTACACCAATCAAATCTATTTGTTTCATTATACGGGTGCTTTAGATCGTTTACAAAAAAATGTTTACTAGATTCAGTTGTAGTGTATCCTGTTCTACTTTGTTTGGCTTGAACTTTTTGTGTTTCTTGTGTAATTACATCTCCAGTTTTGTAGTCCCACGGGTCATCANTCATAGTAGGGTAATCCTCAATATGTCTAACCATTCGACCACGTTCAAGGACCAAAGTTTTGAGTCCCTTTTCTGTGAGTTCCTTTGCAGCCCATCCACCACTTATACCTGTTCCAACTACAATAGCATCGTAATTTGTTTTCATTAATTTTGTTTTAAAGTTCAATAGCTAAGAAATCAAATATAATTATTTTTGAATTGAATTCTAATAATTTAAATATATTTAAGCTTTACAATTGTTANTTCTANTTGATATTACCAAAAAAATCATGCAACTAGATATTATCATAAGTAAGCAAACTAAAACAAACCAAAAAAATCTTTTATCATGAAATCATTTATTTTTTCACTGATTACTCTTACATTATTAATTTCTTCTCAAAGTCAAAAACCCCCTAGTCAAGAAGCTGAATCATTTTTTAAACTCTCTTTAGCTCAATGGTCTTTCCATAGAAGTATTAAATACAATAATCTATCTCCTTATGAGTTTGCAAGGCTAGCAAGTGAATTAGGTTTTGAGGGCTTAGAATATGTAAGTACTCTATATCCAGATGTTATGAAAAGTGATGACAAAACCTCAGCTATCAATGCTTTTATTGAAAAAAATAACTCCCTCGCAGCACAATATAAAATGAAAAACGTTTTAATTATGGTTGATGAAGAGGGGGATCTTTCTACTTCAAACAAAAACGAACGTTTGGAAGCGATCGAAAATCATAAATTATGGATTAATACTGCGTATAAGATGGGATGTGGAGCAATCCGTTTAAATCTTCATGGTGAAGAAGATGAAGAATTATGGATAAAAAATTCAATAGCTAGCCTTGAAATACTTTCTGAATTCGCAAAGCCATTAAATGTAAATATAATTGTGGAAAACCATGGAGGAAACTCATCAAATGCAAGCCTTTTAATGAAAGTAATCAATCAAGTTAGTTTTGATAATTGTGGAACACTTCCTGACTTTGGTAATTTTTGTTTAAGTAAAGATTGGGGTTCTCTTAAAGAGAACAAATGTGATAACCCTTATGATCCTTACATGGGAGTTAGCGAAATGATGCCAAAAGCTTTTGGNGTAAGTGCCAAGGCATATGATTTTGATGCTAGTGGGAACGAAACTATACTAGACTANNAAAAACTCCTTTCCATTGTTAAAAAAGCNGGNTANAANGGATTTATTGGAGTTGAATATGAGGGGGATCATTTATCTGAGGAAGAGGGAATTATTGCAACTAAAAAATTAATTGAAAAAATCTCAAGCATAATATAACAATGAAGTTAATAACTAGGCTTCAACTTTCTTTTTTATTTTTTCTGGAATTTTTTATTTGGGGAGGATGGTTTGTTACAATGGGAACTTTTCTTTCACAAAGTTTCGATGCAAGTGGAANTCAATTGGCAATGGCTTATGAAACACAATCCATAGGTGCTATAATCGCACCCTTTATTATTGGTCTGATTGCAGACCGTTATTTCGCAGCACAAAAGATTCTAGGAATACTTCACTTACTTGGAGCAGGGCTTCTATTTCTTGCTGGTGAGTCAAATAGTTTTGGAAACTTTTATCCGTATATTTTTATTTATATGCTATTGTATATGCCAACCTTGGCCTTGGTAAATTCAGTTGCATTTGGACAGATGAAAAATCCTTCAAAAGAATTTGCAGCTATACGAGTACTNGGAAGTATAGGGTGGATTATAGCTGGTCTTTCCATTGGATATTTATCATGGGAAAATACACAGCTTTTAAAGTATACATTTTATATGACCTCAGTCGCATCTCTACTTCTAGGTATTTTTAGCTTTTCTCTTCCAAATACACCCCCTAAAATAAATATTGGCGAAAAAATAAGTTTCAAAGAAATCTTAGGCCTTGATGCATTAGCCTTACTGAAAAATAGAAGCTATTTAATTTTCTTTATTTCCTCGATATTAGTTTGTATTCCCTTAGCTTTTTATTATCAACACGCTAATCAATTTTTAAACGAAGTAGGTATTCAGGCTGCAGCTTCTAAAATGGTGCTCGGACAAATTTCTGAAGTTTTATTTTTGCTGCTTCTGCCGATTTTTCTAAATCGATATGGAATTAAAAAAGTACTTATCATTGGTGTTCTAGCCTGGGGAATCCGTTATCTACTATTTGCATACGGTAATGCAGGAGAAAATACATGGATGCTTTTATTTGGAATTATCTTACATGGAATTTGTTATGATTTTTTCTTTGTTTCTGGACAAATCTACACAGATTTTAAAGCTGGTGAAAAATACAAAAGTTCTGCACAAGGACTTATAACACTCGCCACATATGGATTAGGAATGTTAATTGGTTTTCGATTTGCGGGATGGCTTACAGATCAATATGTGAGTGAGGGNGGACATTTTTGGAAAGAAATTTGGATTCAACCAGCCATTTTTTCTTTTNTTATTTTAATCTTATTTTTAATTTCTTTTAAAAGTGAAACCATCAAAATAAAATCGACATGAGTAAAATTAGACTAGGTGTTTTAGGAGGTGGAGGAGACTCTTTGATTGGAGTTCTTCACCGTGTAGCNTCAAGCATGTATGACAGATATGAAATAGTGGGAGGTGTATTCAATCCTGTGCATGAAGAAAATATTGAATTTGCCAAACNNATCGGTGTCAATACTGATAGAGTATACGAGAACTTTGATATGCTAATTGCGGAGGAAAATAAAAAACCTAAAGGCGAGCGCATTGAAGTAGTTTCTGTGCTTACTCCAAACTTTTTGCACTTCCCAATGGCAAAGAAACTTCTTGAAAATGGTTTTCATGTTATATGTGAGAAACCGCTAACTACTTCCTATAATGAGGCTAAAGAATTAGAAGCTCTTCAAAAAAAACACAAAGCTATTTTCGCTGTAACTTACACATATACTGGATATCCAATGGTTCGCCATATGAAGCATATGATTGCTCAAGGGGAGTTAGGAAAAATCCAAAAAATAGACATTCAGTATTATCAAGGTTGGATTAACCCAGTGATTCACGATCCTGAAGTGCGTAAGACAGTTTGGCGTTTAGATCCTAAAAAGGCTGGAATTAGCTCATGCATTGGAGATATTGGAACACACGCATTTCAAATGACTGAATATTTAACTGGTATGGAAGTAAAGTATTTACTTTCGGATTTGAATACTCTTTATGAAGACAACTCATTAGATTTAGATGGAACTGTATTAGTACGTTTTTCTGATACAGTTAAAGGTATAATTAGAGCTAGTCAAATTGCAACAGGAGAAGAAAACGGACTTACAGTAGCTATTTATGGACAGAAAGGGGCGTATAGGTGGGAGCAGGAAAATCCAAACTATCTATATCATCTAAAAGACGATGAGCCTCGAAGAGTAATTAAGCCAGGAAATGCATACACTTCGGATGTTTCTCTTGACGGTACGAAACTTCCTGGAGGTCATCCAGAAGGAATCTTCGATGCAATGGGAAATATATACAAAGGAGTTGCAAAAGCACTACGGAATGAAAAATCATTTGAAGGAGAGTATCCAACTATGAACGATGGAGTTCGNGGAATGCTCTTCATTGAAAAAGTTGTTGAATCTCACAAAAAAGGAAACATATGGCTCAGCCTGGACAATCAATGAAAACTATAAAAGGACCTGCTGTCTTTCTTGCACAGTTTGTAGATAGTAAAGCNCCTTTCAATTCCCTTGAAGGNATATGTAAATGGGCTGCTGATTTAGGTTATAAAGGAATTCAAATCCCAACATGGGAAAGTTTTTTAATTGACCTTGATAAGGCNTCAGAAAGTCAAACTTATTGCGATGAACTCAAAGGTAAAATTAATTCATATGGATTAGAAATTACTGAACTTTCTACCCACCTCCAGGGCCAATTGGTCGCGGTACATTCTGCATATGACCTCATGTTTGATAGTTTTGCTCCTGAAAAACTAAGAAATAACCCAAGAGCAAGGACTGCTTGGGCTGTTGAAACAATGAAAAAAGCGGCTATTGCTAGTAAACGTCTGGGACTTAAAACTCATGCCACTTTTTCTGGTGCACTACTCTGGCATACCTGGCATCCATGGCCTCAAAGGCCAGCAGGATTGGTAGAATTAGGCTTCAAGGAATTGGCATCAAGATGGAAACCCATACTAGATGTTTTTGATGATAATGGAGTGGATATATGTTATGAAATTCATCCTGGAGAAGATCTTCATGATGGAGTTACCTTTGAACGTTTTTTAAAAGCTACAGGAAATCATAAACGCGTTAATATACTGTATGATCCAAGTCATTTTGTTTTGCAACAGCTTGATTATATTGAATACATTGATNATTATCATGAATTTATCAAATCTTTTCATGTTAAGGATTCAGAATTTAACCCTAATGGGAAAAAAGGCACTTTTGGTGGTTATGGTGATTGGATTGACCGTGCTGGAAGATATCGTTCTCCTGGAGATGGGCAAATTGACTTTAAAACGATTTTTACCAAACTTACAGAATACGGATGTGATTTATGGGCAGTAATGGAATGGGAATGCTGTATCAAAAGCCCTCAGCAAGGAGCGAGAGAAGGGGCCTCATTTATACAAAATCATATTATAGAAGCTACAAAGAAAACATTCGATGATTTTGCTGGGGTTAAATCTGACGAACAGTTTCTTAAAAAAATACTTGACATAAAATGAAAAAAATTATNCTCTTATTGCTCGGATTAGTATTTATTTCTANTGGTACTTCACCAATAGAAAACAAAAAAGAAGAAGACTGGGAATCTCTTTTCGATGGCAAAACCCTTGACGGATGGCATCGNTTTAATAGAAATGGGG
The DNA here is from genome assembly GCA_002705385.1 of Flavobacteriaceae bacterium. Classification (GTDB taxonomy): domain Bacteria; phylum Bacteroidota; class Bacteroidia; order Flavobacteriales; family Flavobacteriaceae; genus MS024-2A. Next base: position 19,894 of record PAFO01000033.1, on the reverse strand, counting down.
TCCCCTCAATATGGAAAGTTAAGGACGGAAGGCTAACTTTTGACCCAGCCGATAGCCCAAAAGGTGATTATATTCACGATATTATTACTGATAAATCCTATGAAAATTTTGAGCTTTCAATTGAATGGAACATTTCTGAAGGAGGGAATAGTGTTATCTTCTGGGCTGTTCAAGAAGGAGAATCTTATAACAAACCATACTCTNCAGGACCTGAAATTCAAGTTTTAGACAATGAGCGNCATCCAGATGCAATGGCTAATCCAAAGTTCCATCANGCTGGAGCACTTTATGACCTAGTNCAGCCCANTAAGGATGTTTGNAAGCCTGCTGGAGAGTGGAATCATGTCTTACTGACTATTAACCNCAATAAAAACCAAGGAAGTGTAAGACTCAATGGAACTAAAATTATTGAGTTCCCTTTAAGTGGACCAAAATGGAACACACTAGTGTCCAATTCAAAGTTTAATGATGACTGTGATTTCAAATACTTTGGNAAATTCACCTCTGGTAAAATANGNCTTCAAGATCATGGTGACAAAGTATCTTTCANANATATCAAGATTAGGAAACTATANTAATTTNATTGTATGATAATGTCNATGACGGGTTACGGAAAAAAAGAAACCCAATTTGAGGATAAACGTATCAGTATAGAAATTCGCGCATTAAATAGTAAAAGTGCAGACATAAACTTACGAACTCCCTCGTATATTAGAGAACTCGATACAAAAATCCGTAAGCNTCTTTCTATAGAAATGAATCGAGGAAAAATTGATTTAAATATTCATATNGAGTTTAATGGCCAAAACGTTCCTAATAAAATAAATACATCGGTTATNAACTCTTATATTGATCAGTTGGNGTCTATTGGAGATAGTACAATAAGTGAAAGGCTCGCAATTGCAATGCGACTTCCGGATACCCTTAAATCTGATAGAGANATCCTCTCTGAAAAAGAAAAGAATTTAATCTTTAAACTTTTAGACAGCGTAATTGAAGACATTAAGTCTTATCGATTAGATGAAGGTACTGAGCTTGAAAAAGATATGTTACTTCGTATTGACTTGATTGAAAATCATTTAGAAGCAATCAAAAAAATTGATCCTGANCGTAATGATAAAATTGAGATGAAACTAAGGGATTCACTTGAAAATTTGAAAATTGAAGTTGATGCGAATCGCTTTGAACAAGAATTAATTTTTTATCTCGAAAAATTTGATATTACAGAAGAAAAAGTCCGTCTTAAAAACCATCTAGATTATTACAGAAAAATAATGAAAAGTGATNTTCCANTTGGTAAAAAGTTGGGTTTTATTTCACAGGAAATAGGAAGAGAGATTAATACAATAGGTTCAAAAGCAAATCACGCTGAGCTTCAAAAAATTGTTGTTCAAATGAAAGATGAACTAGAAAAAATAAAAGAACAACTCTTAAACATTCTTTAATGTCGAATAATGGAAAGCTTATTGTATTTTCAGCACCCTCNGGTAGTGGTAAAACCACTTTAGTTCACCATTTACTTAATCAAANTTTGCCTCTTGGTTTTTCAATTTCAGCNACATCTAGGAGTCCTCGAGGTAAAGAAAGAGATGGAATAGATTATCATTTTTTGACAACTAAAGATTTTAAAAAAAAAATTAAGAAAGGTGAATTTTTGGAATTCGAGGAGGTTTATCACAATTTATATTACGGAACACTTATTTCGGAGTTAAACCGTATTTGGAATGAAGGAAAACACATTNTATTTGATATTGATGTCAAAGGAGGTTTGAGTATCAAAAAAAAATATCCCTCAAATACCCTTTCTATTTTTGTCAAGCCTCCTTCGATCAAGGTACTAAAGCAAAGACTTAATAATAGGGCAACAGAGAGTGATAATAAAATTAAAGAACGTATCGAAAAAGCACAATCGGAAATGGCCTTAGCCTCAGAATTTGACTGTATTCTTGTCAATGATGATTTACAAACTGCAAAAAAGGAAGCACTTGATATCGTTGGTAACTTTATAGAATCATAAGGGAATCCATATCTTTACATGGTGAAAAAGATAGGTCTTTATTTTGGATCTTTTAATCCTATCCATAATGGGCATATTGCCTTTGGAAATTTTTTTGTCGAAAACACTGATTTACATGAGGTNATGTTTATTGTATGTCCNCTAAATCCATTTAAAACTAATGAAGAACTTTTAGGGCAACANCATAGATTAAATATGGTTCAGCAAGCGTTATTAAAATTTCCAAAACTAATATGCTCTGATGTAGAATTNACACTCCCAAAACCAAACTACACAATTGAAACTCTTAANCATTTAATTAGTTGCCAANCTAACGTTTCTTTCTCTCTTTTAATAGGAGAAGATAACTTAGTTAATTTCAATAAATGGAAAGAATATAAAAATATTTTGAAGCTTGTAGATTTATATGTTTATCCAAGGAAACATAGAAATAAAATNCCTAATCATCTNCTANAACATTCTAAAATTAACCTTCTTGATGCTCCAAAATTAGATTTTGCCTCCAGTGACATCAGAAAAAAGTTAAAAAAGGGTGAGGTTATAAAATCTTCTATACCTACTTCAACAATGGCGTATTTGGAAAAAAACAATATTTATAAATAATATTTTGATATGAATGTTAAAATTGGGCAGTTAACAATGGTACCATTATAAACCTTATTATGAGTATAATTTGATTTTCTGTTAATAGGTGATGGTATTGTCCTAGTAATCAAGTAAAAATTTCTCAAGTTTTTCTGTTAGTGCCTTCCTACTCCAATTTTCAATATTAGGGAAGTTATTTATAATCTGTCCTTCCCCCTCAATTATGTGTTTTATAAATTCCTTAATTTCAACAGCCTTAANAGCNTCTATCATTTTTGCTGCAGTTCCCTGCATAATAAACTTCCCAGCCTCTGAATCTGGATTTCCTATTGATAGAATTGGTTTTTTTGTGGCAATATATTCTAAAATTTTTCCTGATATCATGTCATTTTGAGCTCCACTAAAAATAAAATTCAATAGTAAATCTGCACTTTTCATAAGCTCTATTGCTTTGTAATGGGATATATATCCATGTTCTACGATCCTCACCTTTTTAAGTTTTCCCTTGAATTCGGTTAGGATTTCAGATTGGATTTGTCCTGCAAATGAAATACAAATTGAATGTTCATTCTGAAGCTCCTCTAATACGCTTAAAAAGCCCTTATATTCTTGATTTTTTGTTAGTAACCCTGTAAATACAACATGAAATTCAGGGAATATTTGACCTGTTACAGTATTCATCAATTCTGTATCGTATCCATTTGGAATTATTAGGAAATTTTGATTAGGAGCAATATTTTTTAAATACCTATGAAGCCCACCTGCTAGGGTTGTAATTACAGCATCTGCCTTCAAAATTATTTTTTGTTCTTGCTTTTTATCATTTTTAATAGCCCAAGAGGTTCTATAAAATTGTTTATTATAAAAAACTGTAACCCAAGGATCTCTGAAGTCTACAAACCATTTGAGGCCAAATTTGTGTTGTAATTGAGCGCCTACCCAGTGAGAAGAATGAGGAGGACCAGTGGTCACAACTTTATCAATCCCAAAATCTTTTATTAGTTTTTGTGCCGCATTTAAGGCAAATGGACGCCAACCTTTTCTTGCGTCTGGGATAAAAAAATTCCCGCGAATAAAAGCCGTTAATTTCCCAAATACTGTTTTTGTGGTCACTGACCCTTGAGGTATTCCAGCATATGATGACCCTGAATTTAGTCTAGAATACCATTTTAATGGCTCTATTGTTTTAGTACGAATAGTTGGTATATCATTTACCTCTGAGAGTAGGCTCTGATCCAGAACTGAATATGAAGCGCTATTTTCATCCACTGTCAAGACATATGGTTCCCATCCGAAGGCTTTTAGATACTTTGTAAAATACATCCACCTTTGAACCCCAGAGCCTCCAGAAGGTGGCCAGTAATAAGATATTATAAGAATTTTTTTTGCTTTAAATTTCACGCTTATTTTTTGCCTTCCATAAAGGTACGGAAGAACATGCCTCTCCGTAAAATAAACTTTTAGCAACAGGCTGTAATCGCAGAATCAATTGAATATATGCATTCTCAGGAATTACAGAGTCAGAACAACCCTTAATCATCAAAGGCTTGTCTTTAAAAAGAGAAAGGTCNAGATCAGCTATAACTTTAGAAAACAAATGACTTTCTAAGTCCTCTAAGGTTCCCATTACAACTTCTTTTGCAAAGGGCTCTAAATAACTTGTAACTAATAGCGCTGACCATGCTGGGAGAATTGCCCCTGTTGAACAGTGAATTGCAATGTGGTGGTTTTGATATCGAGACCAATCTTCTTGCTTCAATGCTTCTCGAAAAGATTTTTCTCTTAAAATGATTCCTNCTTCTAACCATTCGGCTAAATCAACNTTCGATCTTTGCCCTTCAGGAACCCATTCCTCTAGATCAATATTAATTAAGGGGCTTTTCGAAACTTTATTGACAATAGAATCATCCATAGTTAAAGCATNCCTAATTCAAGTTTAGCTTCCTCACTCATAAGATCTTTNGACCAAGGTGGNTCAAAGGTCATTTCTACTTCAGCACTTTTTACTTCATCCAACGATTTTACTTTTTCTTCAACTTCCATGGGAAGTGATTCAGCTACAGGACANTTTGGAGTAGTTAAAGTCATCAAAATCTTGACTTCCATATCCTCATTTACAAACACGTCATAAATCAATCCAAGTTCATAAATATCAACAGGNATTTCGGGNTCATAAATAGTTTTTAAAACATTAAGGATTTTTTCNCCTAAAGCNTCGGTATCTGGTATTTCTGNCATCTTTTCTAATTCANTTGNGTTTGATAAGCCACTGCATACATTTTAATCTGTTTNATCATAGACACNAAACCATTTGCACGTGTGGGGGATAAATGTTCTTTTAATCCAATTTGNTCNATAAAATTTGTATTTGAATTCAAGATTGCTTTCGGGTGTTGATTTGAAAAGACACGTATTAANATCGCGATAATTCCTTTNGTAATTATAGCNTCACTATCAGCTGTAAATACTAATTGGTCNTTTTCCAANGCAGCATGAATCCAAACCTTACTTTGGCATCCNNTGATAATNTTNTCCTCANTTTTATGCTNNTTTGATATNAGNGGTAAGGATTTACCTAATTCTATCATGTGTTCATAACGTTGCATCCAGTCTTCAAATAAAGAAAACTCTTCAATTACTTCTTTCTGTCTATCTGCGATCGTCTCCATATACATAAAATTAAAAAAATTATTGTAACATTTTCATGGCCTTACGAAGTCCTTCTACAAGACGATCTACTTCTTCTCTTGTATTATAAAATGAAAAAGAAGCACGAATAGTTCCAGAGATCTCGAAGTAATCCATAATGGGTTGAGCACAGTGATGTCCTGTTCTCACAGCGATCCCCATTTGATCTAAAATACTTCCTATATCGTAAGGATGAATCCCTTCAATATTAAAAGAAATAACCGCAGTTTTCTCTGGAGCTTCGCCATAAATTTTTAATCCTGGTAGTTCTTTGAGAGCAGTAGTAGCATAGTCTAAAAGTTCTGCTTCATAAGCTGAGATAGCTTCAAAACCAATATCATTCATGTAATCTAAGGCCGCTCCAAAGGCAATCCCACCGGATATATTTGGTGTTCCCGCTTCAAATTTATGGGGAAGATCAGCGTAGGTTGTCTTTTCAAAAGTAACGGTTGCAATCATTTCCCCTCCTCCTTGGTAAGGCGGGAGTTTATTGAGTAGTGCCTCTTTCCCATAAAGCATTCCTACACCTGTTGGACCACAAAGTTTATGTGCAGAAGTTACGTAGTAATCAACGTCCAAAGACTGAAGATCGGCCTTGATGTGCGGGCATGCCTGGGCGCCATCAATTAAAACTTCTGCTTTAACATTATGTGCTTTAGCAATTATTTCTTTAATAGGATTTACTGTTCCAAGGGCATTAGAAACATGATTCACAAAAACTAACCTCGTTTTATTACTTATAATTGAATCTAGAATATTAATATCCAATGTCCCCTTCTGAGTCATAGGAATGACTTTCAGTTCTGCTCCAGTCTTTTCACAAAGCATTTGCCAAGGAACTATGTTGGAATGATGCTCGAGAGCTGAGATGACCAATTCATCTCCTTTTTTCAAAATACTGGAATATCCCGATGCAATTAAATTAATACTCTCAGTAGTACCTGCTGTAAAAATAATTTCATGAGTGTGTGCTGCATTAAAATGCTGCTGAATTTTTTTTCTTGCACCTTCATAAGCTTCGGTCGCCTCTTGACTTAATTTATGAACACCTCTGTGAATATTTGAATTTAATCGGGTATAATAATCTGTTATAACATTGATAACTTGATTAGGTGTTTGTGAGGTTGCCGCATTGTCTAAATATACTAAAGGCTGGCCATTCACTTTTCGAGAAAGGATAGGAAAATCAGATCTAATTTTATTGATGTCAAACATTTAAAGTTCAAATCCAAGATTAACCCCTAGTTTTTTTGCAATTTGACCGTTGATTCGTTTCTTCAATGAAGGTAATTGTACAGTCTCTAAAACATTATTTGCAAAAGCGTAGGTCATAAGTGCTTTAGCTTCCTTTTTTGGGATCCCCCTTGATCTAAGATAAAATAATGCTTCTTCGTCTAATTGTCCAATGGTACAACCATGAGAACATTTTACATCATCAGCAAAAATCTCGAGTTGAGGCTTTGTATTTACGGTAGCCTTATCATCTAAAAGTATATTATTGTTCTGCTGGAAAGCATTTGTTTTTTGAGCAATCCTATCTACAAATATTTGTCCGTTGAACACTCCTTCAGAACGATCTGCAAAAATTCCTTTGTAATCTTGATGGCTCTCACAATTAGGCTTTGCGTGATGTACTAAAGTCGCATGATCTACATGTTGTTTATTGTGGAGTATTGTGACCCCCTTTANGGTTGACATTACATGCTCACCTTTATGAAAATAATGAAGATTATTTCGTATTAGTTTACCCCCTAAAGAAAATGTGTGAACACTGGCATGACTGTCTTTCTCTTGAATAATAAATGTCCCATCAATTAATGATGCTGAAGGAAGATCATTTTGTAGTTTGTAATAATCTATAAAAGCGCTTTTATGGACATAAATTTCAGTAACACAATTAGTAACTACTGGGTGCTCTTTGAGGCTTTGATGCCTTTCGATTATTTGGGCCTGTGCATTCTCTTCTACAATNATTAANTTTCTNGGTTGNAGCCATAAAGNATTTTCATTTCCAGANGANAAATGNATGATCTCNATAGGTTTTTCTGCTACAANATTTTTTGGNATATTTATNAAAGCTCCCTCTCTTGCATAAGAGGTATTCAAGGCTGTCATACTNTCCTTNTCTGGGAGCTATTTTNTTAAAATAGGTATNTATTAATTTTCTATANTTCGGCTTTGACAANGCTGCTGACATTAAACATACATCTAGTCCATCATGAGTAGTATTNGATAAAAANGGGCTATAAATACCATCAATGAAAATTATTTTGTAAGTGTCTGTATCATATAGAAAATATTTTTTAACATCATTAACTTCTATGCTATTATCAGACTTTGGAAATAAGGAATAGTCTTTTTGAATTAAGGCTTCTAAAGAGGTATATTTCCATGCCTCTTCTTTTTTAGATGGGAACCCTTTATCTTCAAAAATTTTTAGCGCCGATGCTCGCGTTTTATGAACACTGTCATTAAGGTTAAGGTCTTCTTCAAAGGCTAGATGAGAGGAAAGTAATTTTTCTTTAAATTCCATGGGATGCTAATTCTTTAATCCAGTCGTAACCCTTAGCCTCTAATTCATGAGCTAATTCTTTCGTGCCTGATTTTACAATCTTTCCGTCAAAAAGTACATGAACAAAATCAGGTACTATATAATCTAATAGACGCTGATAATGAGTAATAAGAATTGTAGCATTATTCTTATTTTTAAGTTTGTTAACTCCATTAGCAACAATTTTAAGAGCGTCAATATCTAGTCCCGAATCAGTCTCATCAAGAATTGATAAAGAAGGCTCAAGCATAGCCATTTGAAAGATTTCATTCCGCTTTTTTTCTCCACCTGAAAATGCCTCATTAAGGGAGCGTGATAAAAATTTTGAATCAATATCTAAAAGCTTTGCTTTTTCACGGATTTTTTTAAGTAGTTCGCTAGCAGGCATATCTTCAAGCCCTTTTGCCTTTCGATTGGCATTTATTGCTGTTTTGATAAAATTTGTTACGGATACCCCTGGAATTTCAACAGGATATTGAAATGAAAGGAAGATACCTTCATGGGCACGTCCCTCAGCATCCAATTCGGACAAATCCTTCCCGTTTAAAATCATTTCTCCTTTGACTACTTCATAGTCTTCATTTCCAGCAATTAATGATGATAACGTGCTTTTACCAGAGCCGTTTGGACCCATTATAGCATGGACTTCACCAGCTTTGACATCAAGGTCAATTCCTTTAAGTATAGCTTTCCCTTCTACTTCGGCATGTAAGTTTTCAATTGTTAGCATAAGTGTTTTTTATCCTACAGATCCTTCTAAGGAGATTTCTAGTAATTTTTGTGCCTCTACGGCAAATTCCATTGGAAGTTTATTCAATACTTCTTTACTAAATCCATTTACGATTAAAGCAATTGCTTTTTCGGTATCAATTCCTCTCTGATTACAATAAAATATTTGGTCCTCACCAATTTTACTTGTAGTTGCTTCATGTTCTATCTGAGTAGAATTGTTCTTTGCTTCAATGTAAGGGAATGTGTGAGCTCCACATTCATTGCCCATGAGCAACGAGTCACATTGTGAAAAGTTTCTGGCATTTGTTGCTCTTGCACCTACTTGTACTAGTCCTCGGTAACTATTTTGAGATTTCCCTGCGGATATACCTTTTGAAATTATTGTGCTTCTTGAATTTTTTCCTATATGAATCATTTTAGTTCCTGTATCAGCTTGCTGGAAATTATTAGTAACAGCAATAGAATAAAATTCTCCAACTGAACTATTCCCCTTCAAAATACAAGATGGATATTTCCATGTAACGGCAGAACCTGTCTCAACCTGGGTCCATGAAATCTTGGAACGTTCATGACAAATACCTCGTTTTGTAACAAAATTAAATACACCCCCTTTACCTTCTTTATCACCTGGGAACCAATTTTGAACTGTAGAATATTTAATCTCAGCATCATCTAAGGCAATCAATTCAACTACAGCAGCATGGAGCTGATTTTCATCTCTTGAAGGTGCTGTACATCCCTCAAGATAACTTACATAACTTCCTTTATCAGCGATGACTAGTGTTCTCTCAAATTGACCTGTTCCTGCTTGGTTAATTCTAAAGTAAGTGGATAATTCCATTGGACAGCGAACTCCTTTTGGAATATAACAAAATGATCCATCAGTAAAGACTGCACTATTTAAACCAGCATAATAATTATCTTTTGGAGGGATTACACTTCCTATATATTTTTTTACTAATTCTGGATGCTGCTTAATAGCTTCTGATATAGAACAGAATATGATCCCCTTTTTCGAAAGAGTTTCTTTGAAAGTAGTAGCAACAGATACTGAATCCATAACGATATCAACTGCAACTCCTGATAATTTTTTTTGTTCATCAATTGAAATTCCTAGTTTTTCAAATGTTTTGAGTAATTCAGGATCAACTTGGTCTAAACTATCATATTTAGGTTTAGTTTTTGGCGCCGAATAATAAGATATTGCCTGCAAGTCAGGTTTTTTATAATTTACATTTGCCCAATCTGGCTCTTTCATTTCAGACCACGATTCAAAGGCCTTCAGTCTCCATTCAGTCATCCACTCAGGCTCCCCTTTCTTTTTAGATATCCCTCGTACAATATTCTTATTCAATCCACTAGGGAAGGTATCTGAATCAATATCGGTGAAAAAACCGTACTCGTATTCCTTGTTTTCTAACTCTTTTTTTAATTCCTCTTCAGTATAAGCCATTTTCTATATTTATAATGAAAAACTCTCGCCACATCCACAAGTCCTTTGTGCATTTGGATTGTTAAAAATAAACCCTTTCCCATTCAATCCTCCTGAATATTCTAAGGTGGTTCCAATTAAGTAAAGAAGACTCTTTTTATCTACCAATATTTTGACCTGGTTATCCTCAAATAATTTATCACTATTGTTATACTCATGATCAAATTTTAAATCATATGACAACCCAGAGCAACCCCCACTCTTAACTCCTACACGGACAAAGTCTACAAGAGGATTAAAACCCTCCTCTTTCATGAGTGTTGCAACTTTTTCTTTCGCTGATTTAGCAACCTTTATCATCAAATAAAATTAATTTAAATAATATGCAAATATAGCCTATTTAAAAGGACTTACTCTATATCACTATTGTTTTAAGCAATCTGTTTATTAGGAAATTTAATTCCAAATGGCCACAAAAAGGTCTTTACCTCCTTTTGAATTAGGAAATTGCCCTGATCTGCTATCAGTACTTCCTACCACAATTACGCTGCCATTAGAGTTAACCGCAATTGCTTCTCCTTGATCTAATCCATCTCCTACAAGGTGGTGAGAGCTAATTAGTGAACCATTTGAGAGGGTATAATACAATACCACGTCATTGTCAAGTGGATTATTCTCATTTTGAATAGACCCNCTGTTGCCAACAGCGAGTAATGTTCCATCTGGACGTTGAACAATATCTTTCAAAACATCAAATTCACTTTTTCCAATATTTTGGACTCTCATTAATATACCCTCAGGAGACAACCAAACTAGAATTCCATCTGATGATCCCAATGGATTTGTAATGTCTTTGTCNTTACTAAATGTCTGCCCAGCAATAAGAAAATTTCCATTTTGGGTCTCGATAATTGCATTACCATTATCATAGCCACTACCCCCTATGGATGTTTCCCAAAGCAAAGCTCCGCTAGCATCAATTTTTACTACCCAAATATCATATCCTCCTTTTGGATTAGAAATATCAATATCTTGACTTTCAGAACTCCCTGTCAAGATAAAATCTCCTTTATTAGTTTCTATTGCGTCGTATGATCGATCGTTACTTGTGCCGCCAAAATATCTACGCCATTGAAGATTCCCATTCCTGTCTAGTTTGTGACACCAAAACTCACCTACTCCATGCTTTTTAGTTAGATAATTTCTTTTACCGTCTTGACCCTGACCATCGGAAGCAGTTACATCTAAAAATCCATTGAAAAATAACCCTCCGTCTGATGTGGAGGTTATACTGTAGGCATGATCATGTCCTAAAAACCCAAAACTTTTTTGCCATAGCAATAACCCTTTAGAATCAGTTCTAATTACCCAATTATCATGTTGTCCTTGATTTACTGATGCNTCTCNATCATCACTTTTACTGTAACCCACCAAAGCAAAACCTTCGTCCAAAAGTTGAACCACATCATATCCTCGATCATCTCTAGAACCACCATAGACTTGAGTCCATTCTAAGCTATTTGATGCGCTAAATTTCATCAAAAAAATATCACTCCCAGCTTTATCTTTAATTAAAAAATTACCATCTGTACTCTTAGTATTTCCAATTACTACGAATCCCCCGTCTGAAGTTACACTAACCCCGTGTGCAATATCCTCTTTACTGCCTCCATAGGTATTTATAGTCTCCCATGATCCTCTTATTGGTTGTAAAAAAATCCAATCGGTATAACTTTTTGGGGAACAAGCCATAAAAATAGTCAAGTAGAAAAAAATTATAATAAACCTCATTAATTCTCAGAAGCTTTAACCAAAATCAATCCTGATTCAATATCATTGATCGCAATAATCCCGCTTTCAAAGTAAGGATACACATTCCAAGCGCCAGCAAACTTAGTGTCATTATCCGAAGGATAAGAGTCAAAAAAACCTATTTCTTNTATTTGTTTTTCTTCAATACTACTAATATCTAATACCCTTAAACCAGCTGTATAGCTCGCCATAAAAAATTNATCTCCCTTANTATATCCATTATGGTCNATAGCACTTAAACTTGCATAGTAATTTAGGTGAAGTTTAGGNTTCGAAAGATCCGTTAAATCAAATATTCTNGTGGAAGTTGGGGACCCATAATTTATTTCATCTAATTCATCTCCAATAAAAAAATAACGGTGATCTTCTGTGATATAACCCTGATGAGTATAGCCTCCGTTTTCGTAAAAGATGGATTGTAACCATTCTGGATTTTTCTTGTCGGTAACATCCAAAATAACAATTTTATTATTTGCTCCCCCATCAGTATTACTTCCGAAAAGAAGTTCTTTCCCCTGATAATTTTCATCTGGCCCCCTGTATATGATAATTTGAGCATCATGAGTATAAGATGCCGTTTCAAAACCACCTACAATTTTTGGTTTTTTTGGGTCATTAACGTCAATAAAAACTGGTCCTCCTTGATATAGATTTGATCCAACCACAAAGGCAAATCCCGTTTCTTCATTGATTGCAATATTGTGTGCGTTCCCAAAATCTTGCAATGTTACGTCTGCATTAAAACTTTGGAATTCTGTAATTCCTCTTAAACGAGTTAGATCGAAAACTTGCAATCCATGGTTAGGTGCTTCACTTACTATAAATGCATGGCTATTATATACTTTGATATCTCTGTAATCACTTGAAAAAGTTGATGTAGGTAACTTACCGAGATAAATTGGATTTTCTGGATCTTCAATTGATACAAATGCAGTCCCATCATTTAAACCACTTATGACATACTCAATTCCAGTTTCAGGGTCTGTCCAGCCCCAATTATCATTTCCAGATTTACTTTCAAATTCTTCTAAAGTAATTCTTGAAATAAAATCATACCCTTTACAAGGATAAATTGATGCCATTCCATTTTCACAAGGTAATTTTTTGAGTCTCTGATTTATATTATCTGAGCTATNCTCACTACTTGAAGAATTTGAATTGTAGGGGTTTTGGAAAATTAAAAATTCTTTTTGAATTGTTTCTTTAGAGCAATTCAAAAAGAATAAAAAAATAAAAAANNTAAGGGTAGGTGAGCGCATTTATTTTTTTTTAAAATTAATAAAAAAACATAAGGCTTATAATTTTTTGAATTTTGAATGGGTTCACTACTTTTGAAGGATGTTTGAAAACAAAAATACATCCAAAACTCCTTTGGAAAATTTAGGAGAGTTTGGTCTTATTGATCATTTGACCAGGTCNGTAAAGCTTAAAAACGATTCGACAATACTGGGAATTGGTGATGATGCAGCTATCTTAAATTATTCTGAAAATAAAATACTGGTAAGTACTGACCTACTCATAGAAGGAATTCATTTTGATTTGAGCTATATGCCATTAAAACATTTAGGCTACAAAGCTGTAATGGTAAACCTCTCAGATATCTATGCAATGAATGGAAATCCATCTCAAATTACATTTTCGATAGGTGTTTCGAATCGTTTTAGTCTAGAGGCTTTAGAGGAATTATATGCTGGGATAAGTTTGGCATGTAAAAATTATAATATTGATTTGGTAGGAGGAGATACAACAAGTAGTACTTCAGGATTATTGATTTCTGTTACTGCCTTAGGAACAGCTTTTGAAAATAGAATAGTTAAAAGGAGTGGTGCTAAAGAAAATGATTTACTGGTAGTCAGTGGTGATTTAGGGGCTGCATATGCTGGACTTCAGATCTTAGAGAGGGAAAAAGCAGTTTTTAAAGTTAATCCTAATTCACAACCTGATTTAAATCGTTACAGCTACAGTATTGAAAGACAACTCAAACCAGAAGCACGAAAAGATATCATTGAATTATTAGAAAAATTAGATATAATTCCTACTTCNATGATTGATATTAGTGATGGTCTTTCTTCNGAGATTTTTCATCTCTCCAAATCATCTGAAGTAGGCTTCCATATTTTTGAAGATAAACTCCCCATTGACCCTGANGTTAATCTCATTTGCGAAGAGTTTAAATTCAATTCAACCACTGCAGTCTTGAATGGTGGAGAGGACTATGAGCTNCTATTTACNATCGCTCANAAAGACTTTAATAAAATAAAAAGTCATCCTCTTATCACTGTNATAGGTCATTCAGTTGAAAAAAAAGCTGGATGTCANCTTATAACTGGTCTAGGTCATCAAATTGAGTTAACCGCTCAAGGTTGGCAATCATTTGGAAATTAAAAAAGTTAGCCTAAAGCAACGTCTAAGGTCATCATGACAATGAAGCCTGCGATAAAACCAAGCGTAGCTATATCTGTATATTTATCTTGCTGAGTTTCTGGGATTACCTCCTCAACAACAACAAATATCATTGCACCAGCTGCAAAAGCNAGGGCATAAGGCAAAAGTGGTGTGAAAAAGGAAACCGCAAATGCACCAAATACAGCGGCTATAGGTTCTACTATTGCNGAAAGTTGACCATACCAGAAACTCTTAAATCGACTAACCCCATTTCTTCGCATTGGCATTGAAACTGCAATTCCTTCAGGAAAATTTTGAATTCCTATTCCAATAGCTAATGCTATAGCACCTGTTATAGATGCCTCAGGGATTCCGGCAGCTACTCCACCAAATAAGACTCCAACGGCTAATCCTTCNGGAATATTGTGTAATGTAATTGCCAAAACCAAAAGTGTTGTTCGATGCCATGGTGTTTTGATTCCCTCGGATTCCTTAAAATTGATGTGAATGTGAGGTAATATTTTATCCAAACCAAATATGAAAATAGCCCCTAGTGCAAATCCAATTGCAGCAGGTGCAACCTTTAAAAACCCTTCACCAGGGCTCATCTCTATTCCAGGTGCGAGCAAACTCCAAAAACTTGCAGCAACCATAACGCCTCCAGTAAAGCCCAACAAACCGTCTAATAAGGCACGATTCATACTCTTGACAAAAAAAACTAGTGATGCCCCTAAAGCCGTTAAGAACCATGTAAAGAGTGTTGCATAGAGGGCACCAGTGATAGGGTTTATAGATTCAAAAAAATCTATTATAGTGTTCATTTACTTTATGATTAAGGCATCAAAAATAAAGACTTAATAGGAATAATAGTTCTATTATTTTCGATTTAATTACTTTTACTTAATTGTGATTGTGAAAGAAGAAAAATTAGACTATATCATTTGTGGTGGTGGGGCCTCAGGTTTACTATTACTTCAAGCATTAACNCAAGACACTTTTTTTTCTNATAAAAAAATTCTTTTAATTGAAAAAGAAGTCAAAAATAGCAATGATAGAACCTGGTCATTTTGGGAACAATCTAAAGGGAGTTTTGATGANTTNATAATTAAAAAATGGAATTACGCCTCTTTTGTTGGGCCAGATTTTAGGAGGAATTTTAGTTTANNTCCTTATCACTACAAAATGTTGCGATCAGCTTCATTTTATAAAAAATATNCCCCANAAAAAATAAAATCAAANAATAATAAAATTTTAAAGGCAACAGTTCAAAAAATAAAAACAGAAGTTAAAGGCTGCAAAGTATATACAGATAAAGGTAATTATTATGCATCAAAGGTTTTTAGTAGTTTATTTGATCCCAAATCGCTGATATCTCAATCTAAATTTCCTGTGTTAAAACAACATTTTATTGGATGGTTTATTAAGGCTCCTAAAGGAAGTTTTGACCCTGATAAAATACTTTTCATGGATTTTAATATCCCTCAATCCAAACAAACTCGATTTTTGTATGTCCTTCCACAGGATGATCAGCATGCTTTGGTTGAGTATACTCTCTTCTCAAAAGAACTTTTGAAAAATAATGAATATGAAAACGGTATTAAAAAATATCTGACAGAAATTGGGATAACAGATTATAAAATTGAAGAAAAAGAGCATGGAAACATCCCAATGAGTTGTTACCCGTTCAATAAATCCAATACTCATAGTTTACTTCACATTGGTACAGCTGGGGGTTGGACAAAAGCAAGTACAGGATTTACATTTATGAATACAGTAAGACAAGTTAGTAGATTAGTTAGTTTTTTAAAAACTGAACAGCCATTGACTGCTTTTCATCAGAAAAATCGGTTTTGGTTTTACGATTTACTTTTTTTGGATGTTTTAGATAAGTTTAATGAAAAAGGAAGTCAACTTTTTATTCAAATGTTTAAAAAAAATCCTCCATTAAGAATTTTTAAGTTTTTAGATCAAAAAACTTCTTTTCGAGAAGAACTTCTTGTCCTTTCTTCATTTTCATTTAAACAAATAGGATGGTTTATATCTGCTTTTTTGAAAAGGATTTTTTAAACCTTTCTTTGCATAAGCTGATTAGCAAAATCAATTAATTGCTGTTTCTTTTCAAGATTTATTTCCAAAGAGTCCAAAATATTAAATGCCTCCTTCGTATAGTAATGTAAAAGATTTTGACTGGCTTCTGCTGCACCAGTTTCTTTAAAGAGCTCTTTTACAGCTAAAATTTTATCTTCTTTTGAAATCTTTTTGTTTGTTTCAAATAAATTTTGAAGTTGTATTATTTGATCAGATGAACCCAACAAAAGTACCTTGTGATACAAAATTGTTTTTTTATTTTCAATAATATCTCCACCTAATTGTTTTCCAAAGTTTTTTGGGTCTCCAAATGCATCTAGATAATCATCCTGAATTTGAAAGGCCATACCTAACATAACTCCAAAATCATAAATTTTTTGTGCTTCATTTTCAGAAACCTCTGAAATATATGCACCCATTTTTAATGCACAACCAAGTAAAACAGCTGTTTTAAGTTTTATCATTTTCAAATAATCTTCAATAGATGTTTCTTTTTTTGTCTCAAAATCCACATCATATTGCTGTCCTTCACAAACCTCGATTGCTGTTTTACTTAATAGTTTAGCTAATTTTGTAAACAATTCATCAGGATAGGCTTCCAAAGATTGATATGCTTTAACAAGCATCGCATCACCAGAGAGTATTCCTGTATTTACACTCCATTTTTCATGAACTGTTTTTTGACCCCTTCGCAACGGTGCATCATCCATAATATCATCATGCGCTAAAGTGAAATTATGAAATAACTCTATTGAAAGTGCTGAAGGTAAACCCCTTTCAATATCACATCCAAAAACGTCGATTGCCATTAAGGTTAGCATAGGACGTATTCTTTTTCCTCCTAGGTTAAGCAAATAAATAATTGGTTCGTATAAACCAGAAGGATTTTTTTTGAGCTTAGATGACTGAAGGTAATTATTAAATAATTCGTTGAAATTTGGCATTGATAAAATTTTTACAAAAATACGCTTTAAAATTAATTTAGAAAAAAAAGAAACTTTGGAAACTTTTATTGTTTATTTCGTTTCCTTTTTTATATTTGTAAAAAAATATTTAGTGAAAAAAGAAATTATAAAACAAGCTATTGGTCTTTTTTTACATTACGGATTCAAGAGTGTGACTATGGATGAGATAGCCCAACATATGCGGATTTCGAAAAAAACAATCTATGCGCATTTTTCAAATAAAGAAAGTTTGGTTGAAGAAGCAGCGCTTTCTCGTTTCAACTATATTTTGGATTGTTTCAAGACTATTTCAAAACAGGCTAAAGATCCAATTATAGAAATTTATCAGCTTAAAAAAGAAGCACTTAAGCACATTTCCAGTGAACAAAATTCACCTCAATACCAACTACAAAAATATTATCCATCCCTTTATTCAAAAATGAAGGAAAAAGAGTTTGAAATTTTGAATGTTTCCTTTGCAAATAGTTTAAAAAAAGGTGTTGAAACTGGCCTTTTTAGATCAAATATAAACGTGGGCTTTGTAACTCGAATTTATTTTAACGGAATAAGAGGAGTAACTGATATCAAATTGTTCCCGCTGGAAAAATTTAAAATAGATCAGCTGCTAATTGATTTCTCTGAATACCATTTACGAGCTATCTGTACACCTCTGGGAATAGAAAAATTAGAAACATATAAAAATGAAATCAACCTATGAAAATAAATCTCTACTTTATAATAATATTTGTATTTACTTTTACGGGGATCCTAGGACAAGAGCTTCCAAAACGTTTGACAATAGAGGAAGCCGTGGCCTTTGGGCAAGAAAATAATAGACAAATTCTCAATGCAAGTCGAGAGGTTCAAAAAGCTTACAAAGAGAGATGGAGTACAATCGCAATTGGGTTGCCCCAAATCAGTGCCAATGCAAACTACCAAAATTTCCTAGAGCTTCCAACCTCCTTAATTCCTGCACAGTTTTTCGGGGGTAAAGAAGGGGATTTTGCCGAAGTTCAATTTGGTACCCCACAAATAATGGATGGTGGAATTACTCTCCAACAATTAATTTTTGATGGCTCATACATAGTGGGGCTTGAAGCTTCTAATGTTTTTCTGGAAATTTCTAAAAACATTCTGGAAAAAACAGCTTTGGAAATCAAAAAAAATATTATTTCAACCTACAGCTCTGTGTTGCTGATTAAAGAAAATATTCTTTTTTTAAAAAATAATATAGATAATTTGGCTGAAAATTTACAGGAGGTAAGAGCACTTTTTACAAATGGTTTTGAAGAAGAAGAAAGTGTAGAACAACTCAGGTTAACACTTTCAGGAATTCAAACCCAACTTCGATATGCTGAAAATGCTGAAAAAATAACATTGAACATGTTAAAATTACTAATTGGATTCCCTGCTGATGCTCCGTTGGAACTTTTGGATACTTTAGAATCATTTACAATGGATGGGCTTTTTGAACAGGAGTTTAAATCAGATTTTAATCTAACTAATAATGTTGACATTAAAATCGCAACTACACAACTTAGATCAGAAAGTTTGCTCTACAGATATGAAAAATCCAAAAGCCTGCCAAGATTAGCCGCTTTTATAAATGGAAATTACACTGGGAATAGTGAAACTTTTTCATTTACAGATTCTGATCAAAAATGGTTTGGTGCTGCTCTTTTTGGAATTAATTTACAAGTCCCCATATTTAGTTCTTTTAAACGAAGAGCACAATCTCAAAAAGCTAAAATAGCTTTAGATCAAGCCGAAACTACTCTTGAAGAAACCCAAGAGCGAATAAATATTGAAGTTCAAGGAGCATTAAATGACTACAAATTAGCCATTGAAACCTATTTTACAAATAAAGAAAATTTGACTTTAGCAAATAGGATTGAACAAAAAAATCAATCTAAATATTTTGAGGGAATGGCCAGCACTTTCGAGTTACGTCAAGCCCAATTACAACTATACAGTGCACAGAATAACTACATTTCTTCAATTCAAAGTGTTATTCAAAAAAAATTAAACTTAGAAACCCTTCTTAATATCTCAGAAAATTAAAATATGAAAAAAGTAATTTTTTTAATCTCATTTTCATTATTACTGTCAAATTGTGGACAAAACAAAGAAAACAAGGATAGTATCATGCCTATCCAAAATAACTTGGAAGCTTTGAAAGCAAAAAAAGATCAATTAACAGAAGAAATCAATGCGGTTAATTTAGAACTTAATAAAGTTAACGCAGCCATTGAAAAAATGACTGTAAATGAAAAACGGGCGCTAATCACGGCATTAGCCCTGAAGCCTACTAATTTTGAACATGCTATCGAAATACAGGCTAACATAAAAACACGTCAGAACCTAGAACTATATCCTGAATTCGGAGGAAAACTTATTCGCGTTTTTATAAAAGAAGGTCAATTAGTTAAAAAAGGAAGTCTTCTTGCTAAAATTGATGATGCAGGGCTTCAAGAACAATTGGACCAAATAAAGCTTCAATTAGACCTTGCCAAAACAACATTCGAAAGAACTGAACGTCTTTGGAATCAAAAAATTGGTTCTGAGATTATGTATTTAGAAGCAAAAACAAGATTTGAAGGTCAAAAAAAGCAATTGGATCAAATGAAACGTCAGCTTTCAAAAACAAAAATATACGCCCC
>PAFO01000032.1 GCA_002705385.1 Flavobacteriaceae bacterium | reverse complement strand
CCAATGGGAATGTATGTTCAAAGAGATCCATTTGATCCGCCCCGTGTAAATTTTGATGCAATTAAGCTTGATGGAACTTTTCGATTAATGCCTAAAGAAGTTGGTTTAAAAATGACTGAAATTTATGATGGAACTGAATTGAAGTACTTAATTGAAAATACGGGGAAGAATGAAGAGCTTTATGTAAATCAATTTAGTAATCGAATTGCTAATAAATGGGTTTATGATTTACCCTGGGTAGATGTAGATTATAATGAATTTTGGATAGAAAACAGAAAGTATGTCCAAAATGATAAATTTATTAAATACAACCTCTATAAAAGGGTAGACTTGTGGGAATATAGCATCAAAGAGCAACTTCAACAATATAAAACCTCTTTGATCGAAAGCACAAAAATGTTAGACTCTGTAATTGCAGTGCGAAACAGCGAATTTGAGTTTATTTGGTGGGTTTTAAATCCTAAGGATTAGATTTATTAATTAAATCTGCAACTAATTCTCCNGAAACAATACTTGGGGGAACACCNGGTCCNGGAACAGTTAATTGCCCAGTAAAAAANAGATTATTTACTTTNGANCTTTTCAGTTTTGGCCTCAAAAACGATGTTTGAAGTAANGTATTTGCTAAACCATANGCATTACCNTTATAAGAATTATATTCATTTATAAAGTCNTTGACGCAAAATGACTTCTTATANATNATATTACTTCTNATTTCNTGATTNGTTATTTTCTCAATCCTATCGATAACAATATCAAAATACTTTTCTCTNAAATCTTNNGTGTCTTCTAAACCAGGCGCTATAGGAATTAATATAAAACCATTTTCACATCCTTCNGGGGCTGTGTGNNNATTAGTCATTGAAGTAAAATTTGCATAAAAAAGTGGTTTTGAAGGCCATNTAGGATCTTTATAAATCTCTTTTGAATGCAAGTTGAAGTCAGTATCAAAAAATAAATTATGATGGGTTAATTTTTTTAGTTTTTTATTAAAACCCAAATAAAANAGTAATGATGAAGGGGCTAANGTTTTGGAAGACCAATATTCTTTTGAGTACTGTCGTTCAAACTTTTGGAGTAATTTTTCAGTATGATTATAATCTGCACCTGACAAAATATATTTACTATTTATTATTTTATCATTTACCATAATTCCTNTTGCAGAATTATTTTTTGTTATTATTNGAGAAACATTTGATTTATTATAATATTTNACGCCCAAGGACTCACCAATTGAAATCATNGCTTTTACAACATCATAAAAACCNTTATTTGGTTGCCAAGTCCCCAATCCGAAATCTGCATAATTCATGAAATTNTAAAATGCTGGAGTATTTGANGATTCNGCACCCAAAAATAATACTGGAAATTCTAGNATTGATCTTAATTTNGGGTTTTTAAATCTTNTATGGACTTGTTTTTTTATATTGGTAAAAAAATGACCGATCCTTTTAATTGTGTCTANTGAAATTAATTCTAGTGGTGAATTCCCGGGCATTTTATACAGCATNTCTGTAANGGCTATTTTGTAATTNTCTTTAGCCATATTTATAAATTTTAATAATTCTATTGAACTACCNTNTTCCTCTTTTTCGAAGACATCANNTATTTTNTCTAATTCATCTGGAATTGCTATATAATCATCATTNCCNAAATAAACATGGTANGCAGGGTTTAATTTTTTTAAGTTGTAGAAGTCGCTGCTTTTTTTATCAAAATCATTAAAAAACTTTTCAAAAACATCCGGCATCCAATACCAGCTTGGTCCCATATCAAATGTAAACCCTTNATCTTTAAACTGTCTAGCTCTCCCACCAAACTCAGAATTTTTCTCAAAAACNCTTACTTCATATCCAGTTTTAGCTAAATAACAAGCNGCAGANAGAGATGAAAATCCAGACCCTATAATCGAAATTGTTTTTTTCATCAAGTAAGACAACAAAAATAATCCAAAATGAAGGATAAAAACGAAATTATTGAAAAGAAAATTAATTTATTTAACTGCCCACACAATTCCTCNGGTAATCAAATCCCAAGCTTCAGGAATTTCAAATATATCTTTAGAATGTCCCAACGAAGAATAAAAAACACGACCTTTCCCATAAGGTTTTTTCCAGACTACAGGCATTTGTACACCATCAATCCACTCATCGTGATCTCCATTAAATTTTGTTGTNGCAAGAACTCTAATCATAGGATCAATATGCATATAATATTGTTCAGTTATAAGTTCGAAATCATCTATTCCCTGAGTAATTGGATCNGTTTTATCCGAAATATTTACTTTATACTTTACCTGGCCCCCTGGATGATTTACAAATTGACCTCCAATCATATATTGATATTCAGTATCATTTCTAAAAGAGTCACCTAATCCTCCATGACATCCTGCTAAGCCAACACCACTGGCAATAGCTTTCCTTAATCCTTCAGATTCTATGCTATCAATTTTACTCATTGTGATATGTTGAATAACCAAGTCTAATGAGGCCATTAAATTTTCATCTGTATACGACGAGGTGGTCTTAGAGAGAGTTACATTAGCCTTCCGTTCTTCTAGCCATGAAACTATTTTTTTTGCAAAAAACTCAGGGTTATGGACTTCCCAACCTCCGTATACTACAAGTATTTTTTTTCCTGCAAGTGTNGGTTGAGACATTACANTTAAACTNCANAAAAATAANGCTAAAATNAAATTTATTTTTTTCATTTTTAAAATATAAGTATTAANCAAAATTTATTTTTTAGAGTTGATGATTTCTTCTACAAATGATGCACTTATAATTCCTGTAGGGATAGCAACTATTCCGATTCCTACCAATGAAATTATNGATGCAAAAATTTTACCCCATATTGTTATTGGGACTATATCTCCATAACCAACTGTAGCCAATGATATAGTTGCCCACCAAACAGATGCCGTGATGCTAGAGAATACTTCAGGCTGTGCTTTGTTTTCAAGGAAATAAATTGCAGATGCTGAAAAAAGAATTGTTAAAATAGAAAGGAAAAGTGTAAACATTAGTTCACTTTTTACAGCGGAAAGGGCCTTGATAAATAACCTGAGTGACTTACTCTCTCTACCTAGTTTAAATACTCTAGTAAGCCTAAACAAACGAAGTATTCTGAAAAAACGGCCATCTAAAAGGACAAATTGTTTTATATAAAAAGGAAGGATTGAAATTAAATCAATGAATCCAAAAAAACTAAAAACATAGTTTTTCACCCCCCCCCATTTACTTTCTTTATAACTTATAACTATCCTGTAAATGTATTCAAATGAAAAAATCAGGATAGAGATCAATTCAAAATAATAGAAGAATTTAGAAAATTGAATTTGAATAAATTTATGCGACTCTAGGACCATTGCAATGATATTTGCAATAATAAGAACATAGATAAAAATGTCAAATCGATTAATTTTTTTCATTAGATGTATTTTATAAGCAATCAAATTACAAACTTTTTGAATATATAAATAATTTAATTAGAATTTATAACTAAATGATTTACAGATAGATAAATTATTTTAAGTTAATCAGAGAAATTAATTTATTTATTTCTCTAAAAAAAAATATAAACAAAATCACAGTTTGTATAACTTTTTATATATATNTTTAAACAAGTTTAAATTCAATTTGGTTTCAAACGTCTCTGTAAAAGCACTTCCTTAAGTTAAAATCTAAAATCTATTACAGAGACGTTTTCTATTATAAATTCTTATTTAATAACATTTTAAAAATTACCAGTATTCTTGGATGTCATCAATTACAACTCTAACTTTTTTTACTTTTAAAAAAAACAAGTTTTGGGCATTTAAGCAAATGGGATTTGTTGGTTTTCAATTAAAAAATGTTCCCGGACTCCAATTTTTTAAATTTCTTGGAACTGGTGGGGGTAGTGGTTTCAGTTTGATGCCTGATTTTTCTACTTATGCCTTTTTGGGTGTATGGAATGATATATTAGATTATCAAAATTGTATTTCTGAAAACGCTTTTCTTATAAAGTACAAACAAAAATCATACTCTCANCGAGAATTAATCTTAAAAGCAGTAAAAAGTCATGGAAAATGGAGCGGAATAAATCCATTTAAATCACAGGTTAACAATCAAAATTCCTCACTTTATCAAAGTCTCAATGTAGTTGTAATTACTAGGGCTACACTAAGATGGAATCGACTATTTTCTTTTTGGAGATCGGTGCCGGCTGCCAGTAAGGCGATTAATAAAGCTAACGGTGTTATCTATTATAAAGGAATTGGAGAGTGGCCATTCATTCAGCAAGCAACTGTAAGTATTTGGGANAATTTTGAAGCGATAAATACTTTTGCTTACAANGGGAAACAGCATGNTGAAATTGTAAAAAAAACAAAAGAAAAAAAATGGTACAGCGAGGATCTTTTTTCTAGATTTTATTTGCTTTCAGATAGAAATACATAGTCTAATTTTAAAAATTGAATCCTCCATTATTCTCAACAAGAAAGCTTTACAACCACCCCTTAAATAACAAAAATTATTTTTAACATCAGTATCAACAACTTTTGTGTTGACAATAGTTATTGATACTTTTGTAAAAAATGTATAGAATGAAAAAGGCAATAGTTATAGGATCTGGAATTGCTGGAATCGCATCAAGTATTAGATTAGCCGTAAAAGGATATAAGGTTGAAGTTTTTGAAGCGAATTCTTACTTTGGAGGNAAACTATCTTCCTTTAAACTCGGAGAATATCGTTTTGATGCAGGTCCTCCTTTGTTTACTATGCCCCATTTAGTAACTCAACTTTTTGAAATTGCAGAATTAGACCCAAAATCATATTTTGATTACAAAAAGAAGGATGTTAGTTGCCATTATTTCTGGTCAGATAAAAAAAAATTTCGTGCTTATGCAGACCGAAAGTTATTCATAGAAGAAATTAATAGTGTTTTCAATGAACCCTTAAAAAAAGTAGAAGAATATATTAAGAGGGCCAAAAATAAATATGATTTGACCCATTCTTTATTTTTAGAGAACTCCCTACATAAATTAAAAACCTATCTTTCTTATGATACATTAAATGCGTTAATAAAACTAAATTCTTTAGATCTATTTAAAACTTTACATAAAGTTAATGAAGAAACTTTTTCCTCTTCACAGTTGATTCAGCTTTTTGATAGATTTGCTACATATAATGGTTCTGATCCCTANCAGACATCCGGTATAATGACTTTAATCCAGCATTTGGAGGGACACTACGGAACTTTTGTNCCTACAAAAGGAATGGTCTCTATTTCAAAGGCACTTCACGATCTAGCTACATCTATTGGAGTAAAATTTCATTTCAATTCTTTAGTTAAAGAAATTAAATTAGATCAAAATAAAGCTGAAGGTGTAATTGTCAACTCAAAATACCATCAAGCAGATATAGTGATATCCAATATGGATATCTATCCAACATATAAAAAATTATTAAAGAACATAAAAGCACCTAGTAAAACTCTCAATCAAGAGCGTTCAAGTTCAGCAATTATTTTTTATTGGGGAATTGAAAAATCTTTTTTAGAATTAGAACTTCATAACGTTTTCTTTTCTGACGATTATCAAAACGAATTTAATGCGATTTTTAAAAATAAAANGATTTGCGATGACCCAACAATCTATTTAAATATTACTTCTAAAGATATTCCAAAAGATGCTCCAAAGGGTTGTGAAAATTGGTTCATTTTAATTAATTCTCCTGCAGATTATGGACAAGATTGGGATGGAATAGTAAAGAGATTAAGAGAACAAGTAATTTTAAAATTATCAAAACAACTAGATACACCAATCNCACCACTAATTAAACATGAGAAGGTACTAACTCCTCCCCTTATCCAGGAAAGNACTCAGTCNCATATGGGTGCCTTATATGGAGCATCAAGTAATAAATCTTCAGCTGCCTTTTTAAGACATCCAAATTTTTCAAGAAGAATAAAAAACTTATATTTTTGTGGAGGGAGCGTACATCCTGGAGGAGGAATTCCATTATGTCTGCTTTCNGCTAAAATTCTAGACGAACTAATNCCGAATNCGANTTAATGAACTATCAAAAGATTCTTACGAAATTAAATGTATCTATTTTTTTGNTTTGGCTCTTTCATGTATCAGGTATAATTGGAATTATCTANACTAATNCATCATGGTTTATTNNTGCTACTCCTATTAATTTACTTCTGAGTTTTTTTTTGCTTNTGATAAACACTAAGCTTAATAAAAATGCTTTTTTTATGATTTTGAGCTGTTTTACATTTGGAATGTTAGCTGAAATATTAGGAGTCCATTATGGGACTATTTTTGGGGACTATAATTATGGTTCTGTCCTAGGATTCAAATTTATGGATGTTCCTTTATTGATTGGAATTAATTGGTGTATTTTGATTTTTATCACTGGAAGTATTGCTCAGTTTTTTACNAATTCTTTTTGGTATAAAACTATNTTAGGGGTTGGACTTATGTTAACCTTAGATTTAGTTATAGAGCCTATTGCTCCAATCTTGGATTATTGGACCTTCGACGATGGGGTAGCATCTTTCCACAATTATATTGGTTGGGCACTAGTAGCTCTACCGCTTCAGATAGCCTTTCATAAATGCAAGATTCAGATTGAAGGAGCCTATCCACTAAACCTTTATATTCTTCAATTCTTATTCTTTACCATACTTTTGATTAAAATTAATTCAATAGGAATTTAAATGAATCATATGCTTAATAGAATTTTTTTCNTTTTAATACTGGCAATAATTTTTTCATCATGTAATANTGATAAAAATAAAAACGNCGAAACAGCATCAGACAAAAATGAAATCTTATTGGATTCGTTAAGCTCTCCAAACTTTGAATTGANAAAATATCCTAAAGAATTTATATCAGACTATGAGCTNGAGGATTGGGAAGGATTTGAAAAACTCCATCAATCAATGGAACGGCTAAAGGAATTAAATTTCGACGGAATACAAGTTGATNTAATTGCTCTTTCCTCTCATATAAAAAAATTAAGATCAGGGCCTTTGCCTAGGGAATTAGAAATTCCACAAATTAAAAGNCGTTTAAAAGTTGTAGAGATGCAAGTTCAAAAAGCAAGATACTTCACTCANCATTATAAAGCTGATTCNCTAATNCCATCCTTAANTTTATTATATCAATATTATAATGGATTTATTTTAAGAATGGTTGCCCTCCAAAATGAAAATCAAGAGTTTGAATCTAAAGGAGATAGANAGTAAATATTAAAAAGAATTAATTNTTTTTTCTGTAAAGCTAGAAATCCATTNTTCGTTTTGCGAAACAGAGACTTCAAGTCGCTCTATATGCTTATCAAAATCCAAGTTACTTTTTTCAAATTTTTTTAAATCCGAGTATATTTTTAATAAAGCCTGATCAGCATGAAGACATTTTTCTATAGCTGAAGATTTTAGAGTATCAATTGTAGATATTAACANTTGGTCAAAGTTAAATTGACTTATAATTAAATCGTCTGAAGAAATTCCTAATCTTTGTAATTCACCTAAAACGTCCTGAAAAAATCGATTTCTAATTAACGCTTGTTGATTAAAAAAGCGTTTTTTTTCAGAGCTTAATGCATGGTCCGAAGCCTTAAAATACTCTAGTTTTGAGTTTTTTAAATGAGTTAGAATCTTTTCTAGAATACCAATATATTTATTTTGCTTTGACATAGCTTTTGTAACTAAACCAAAATACATATTTCAATTACAGTTAGATAGGAATGATAAAATTTATATTAACAAATTATCAACTTGGTAATTAAAGCCTGTTAGAGTTTTAATTTTTTTGGCCTCAATCAATCGAATTATAATAGGATCATTTTCAGCAAATTCAGGTAATGAAAGTGAGTATTTTTCTGCCATTTTAAGATAGTAATCTTTTCTTTTAGGGTGATGAGGACTTACTAGATTATAAACCCCTTCAGCTTGGCTACAGGACAAGAGCTTGAAAATACCATTAACAGCATCAATATGGTGAATGAAATTGATTACTCCTTCGGGATTAGTAATTATTTTTTTATTCAAATGAAAAATTGGATTTCTATCTTCACCAACAAGACCTCCTAACCTTATAATTATACTAGGATTAGATGATTTTTGAATCATTTTTTCAGATATAACAAGGTTACTTGAAGAATCTGTATCGGGAAATAAAATACTTTGTTCATTGAATTTACCATTTCTTTTGCCGTATACTGATGTACTACTTAAAAATATAATTTTTGTGTTGCTTTTTGATTTTAAGAAGTTGATCAAATAGTTTATTTTTTTACTNAAATTNCCGATCGAGTCTCTTTTTGGAGGTATAGAAATTAAAAGCTGATCCAGATTTTCAAAAAATTCTAAATCACCCTTTATGGAATTTTCTGATAAGATGATACGGTAACTTTCTATGCCTTGTTTACCNAGCGATATAACACCTTCANTTGATGTTTTAGAAACTTTTACATTCCACTTCTGTGAATTAAGTTTAACAGCCAATTTTGTTCCTAGCCAACCACATCCCAAAATTCCTAACTTTTTCAAATTTTAATTTTTGACAATATTACACATAATATTTTCTTTTTCAGAATCACTTTAGAATGGCTGTTTTTAAAAATCAATTAAAAAACGTATATTTAAATGACTTAAAATTAAACAGTTATGCCTATAAAAAGTTTTCAGGGCGAAAGAGCCAAAAAGGTTAGGGTAAAACCTATTAAATTGACCGTTTCAGATATTATGACAAGTCAATTGGTTATTTTTTCACCAGAGCAGTCAATTCATGAAGTAATGAGAGCGTTTATAAAACATAGAATTTCTGGTGGGCCAGTAGTTGATGAATCAGGAAAATTAGTAGGTGTTATTTCAGAAGCAGACTGCATGAAAGAAATTTCAGACAGTCGTTATTTTAATCTTCCAATCTTAGATAAGTCAGTAGCTCACTTTATGACAAAAAAAGTTGATACCATTAATGCTAACACAAGTGTTTTTGATGCAGCAGCATTATTTTCAAAAAGTAGTAGGAGGCGTTATCCGGTGATTGAAAATAATCGTCTTGTGGGTCAAGTTAGTCGTAAAGACATTGTAATTTCAG
This sequence comes from Flavobacteriaceae bacterium, assembly GCA_002705385.1. Lineage (GTDB taxonomy): Bacteria > Bacteroidota > Bacteroidia > Flavobacteriales > Flavobacteriaceae > MS024-2A. The sequence goes on along the minus strand of PAFO01000032.1, from coordinate 3,255 downwards.
CACTTGAAATGAAAAGCCAAACATGGCGTTACTAAAAGTATAATTTAGCAGCTTCGCGATAAGTATTAGCGTGTGCCTCAATAATGATATTGATATCTTTAGAATAACCACCCCCCATACTGCATTGAACAGGAATTCCCTTATTGTAAAGTATTTCAAATACTATTTGATCTCGTTTACGACATCCTTCAATACTCAAGTCTAAACGACCTAACTTATCCGTACCCAAAACATCTACACCACTTAGATAAAACACAAAATCGGGTTGAGTTTGATCAATTAAGTCTGGAATTAAAGCCTTAATTTTTTTTAAATAAATTTCATCCTTTGTTTTGTCTTCCATAGCAATATCAAGATCGCTTTCTTCTTTTCTAAATGGGTAATTTTTAGCACCGTGAACAGAACAAGTAAAAACAAAAGTATTGTTTTTAAAAATCTCAGCAGTTCCATTGCCTTGATGAACGTCTAAGTCTAAAATTAAAATTTGGTTCACTTTTTTTTGATCTATAAGAGATTGAGCCGCAATGGCTTGATCATTTAATAAACAAAAAGCTTCGCCATGTGATCGATAGGCGTGATGGGTCCCACCAGCTATATTCATAGCAATACCAGATATAAGTGCTTTCTCGGCACCTTTGACAGTTCCGCCTGCAATAGTCAACTCNCTTTTTACTAATTCTTTGCTTAAAGGNAATCCTATTTTTCGCACATCATTTTTTGTCAATTCTAAGCCTAAAAGCCGACTGACATAATCTCTATTATGCACACGATTTACCTTTTCTAATGAGACAGGATCAGGTTCAAAAAAATCTTCTTTTTTACAAGTACCTTCTAGGATAAGTTGTTGGGGAAGCAACTCATATTTTTCCATTGGGAATCGATGGTTTTCCGGCAGCGGTAGCCGATAGATTGGATGATATGCAATTGGAACAGCACTGATAGCCCTATTATTTTATTCGAGTTCCTGAGGGTATAGTTTTATCTTCTGGTCCAATGAACACAAAATTACCTTTGCTATTTTCTCCTAAGAGAATCATTCCTTGGCTTTCAATACCTTTAAGTTTCCTCGGTTTTAAATTGACGAGTAAGCTTACTTTTTTTCCGATTAATTCTTCTTCATCAAAATCATTTGCAATCCCCGAAACAACGGTTCGTTCCTCTCCACCCAGGAGAATAGTCAGTTTCATTAGTTTCTTTGTTTTCTTTACTTTTTTAGCTTGAATTATCTCAGCAACTTGAAAATCTAAAGTGTCAAAATCTTTATATGAAGTTTTGGATTTTAGAGGAGACAATTTTTTTTCTTCCACATAGTTGTCAAGAGCAGACTTTTTAAGTTTTTCTCGCTGAGTGTCCATTTGTAAATCCTCTATCAGCTGAAATAAGAGTGATGTTTTTCCCAAAAGATGTTTAGGGTGAAGTAAAGTTTTTTTCGTCTCAATAGTATCCCAACCAAGTGTTTTATGATCTAGATTTAGCATGTTTTTAAGTTTTACCGAAGTAAAGGGCAGTATAGGTTCACAAAGAATACTTAAACCAGATGAAATTTGAAGTGCTGTATTCATGATCGTTTTTACACGTTCGGGGTCTGTTTTGATCAATTTCCAAGGTTCTGCATCTGCCAAATATTTATTTCCCAAACGCGCTAAGCTGATTATTTTTTGACTGGCTTCCCTAAAACGAAAGTTTTCAATGGCATCCCCAATTTTTTTTGGAAGACGAGCCATTTCTTCTAAAATATTTATGTCCTCTTTAAACTGTTTTCCTGATTCTGGTACTAAACCGTTATAATATTTATGACTTAAAACCATCACTCTATTAATGAAATTTCCAAAAATAGCTACAAGCTCATTGTTGTTTCGAGCCTGAAATTCCTCCCAAGTAAAATCATTGTCTTTAGTTTCTGGGGCATTAGCTGACAATACATAACGGAGAACATCTTGCTGATTAGGAAATTCTTCAAGATATTCATGTAGCCAGACAGCCCAATTTTTCGAGGTTGAAATTTTCTGTCCTTCCAGATTTAAAAACTCATTTGCAGGAACATTTTCAGGAAGAATATATTTTTCGGAAGCTTTTAGCATCACTGGAAAAATTATACAGTGAAAAACAATATTGTCTTTTCCTATAAAATGAACTAATTGTGTGTCTTTATCACACCAGTATGGCTTCCAATCTAATCCTTTTTCATTAGCCCATTCTTTGGTGGAGGAGATGTAACCAATTGGCGCATCAAACCAAACATAAAGGACTTTACCATCTGCTCCTTCAACAGGAACTTTAATACCCCAGTCCAGGTCACGAGTAACTGCACGTGATTTTAANCCATTGGTTACCCATGATTTTACTTGTCCATAGACNTTGGGTTTCCAATCATATTTGTGTTCTTCAAGGATCCATTTTTGTATAAAATCCTCGAATTTATTTAGTGGTAGGTACCAATGCTTGGTCTTTTTAAGCATTGGTTTAGCACCACTTAAAGTGGACTTAGGATTTATCAATTCAGTTGGACTCAAGCTACTGCCACAATTTTCACATTGATCTCCATANGCATTCGGATTTTGACAAANAGGACAAGTCCCTGTCACAAATCGGTCTGCCAAAAACTGTTTTGCTTCAGGGTCAAATAATTGTTCTGAATTTTTTTCTTCAAAGATTTCTTTATCATAAAGAATTTTAAAAAATTCCTGAGCAGTTTTATGATGAATTTCACGAGATGTTCTAGAATAGTGGTCAAAAGCAATACCAAATGAATTAAATGAATTTCGAATTATTTGATCATAATAATCAATAACCTGTTTTGGTGACTTACCTTCTTTTTTAGCCTTTAAAGCTATGGCAACACCATGCTCATCACTCCCACAGATAAATGCAACATCTTTTCCTTTAGCTCTTAAATAACGACAATATACGTCCGCGGGGATGTATACACCAGCAAGATGACCAATATGTATTGGGCCATTGGTGTAGGGAAGTGCTGCTGTTACGGTGTAGCGTAATGGCATGATTTGCATTAAATTTTATCAAAAGTACGTAAATATCACTTTTTTAAAGCTCGGTAATTATGTTTTAAATAAAACATTTTGTGTTAAATAACTATTTTTGTTAAAAATAACGTTGTTAATGAAAACAATTGCCGCAACCGTAGCAGATTATATCAAGACCAAACCGTATCTATCTTCGGCACTTTCTGATGGGATTATCAATCTAACTTCTTTAGCTAGAAACATTCAAGATGATATTGAGAAACGTACAAAG
>PAFO01000031.1 GCA_002705385.1 Flavobacteriaceae bacterium | reverse complement strand
TAGTAATGGGATATGGTATAAATCTGAAACTTCCTTACCAACGGTTTCTTTAGAAGAGGTTAAAAAAGGATTTTTAGCAAAATCTAGTGGGGCTACATTTGGTATTCGAATCATAAATAAAATTGCGACAACAACTGGAATCAAAATTGAGACTACCCATATCCAAATATTATAACTTTTAACATAATTTGCCATACCGCTGCTATAATAGAGTTATTCTTTTAAAAGTTTTTCGATATCCTCAATCAATAATTCAAACTCCTGAACCTCGAGATTTTCTTGATCCAAACCCATGTAGTATACTATGGGGTTTTCAAATTGATCAGTTCTCGATCGGATATAACCTTTTTTATCAATCAATGCAAAATACCCTTGATGTTCAAAGCCTCCTTCTACTCTTGGATTTACTGAAGCAAAAATATTAAATCCTTTATTTGCAAGATCATATAACTTTTCTTTATTACCTGTTAGAAAATGCCAATTTTGAGAAAAAACATTATAAGCTTCTGCATATTTTTTTAATACAGAGGGAGTATCATGATCAGGATCAATAGTGAATGAAGCTATACCAAAGTCAGTTCGTGAACCATAACGTTCTTCAATGAGCTTCATGTTTTTATTCATAATTGGACATATACTTGGACAAGAGGTGAAGAAAAATTCAGCCACATAAACTTTTTCTTTAAAATCTTCATTCGAGATAAATAGACTGTCTTGATTCAAAAAAGTAAAATCAGGAATAATTTTGGCATCTCCATTAAGCATTATATATTTTAAGGGATCTGCAGATTTTGATCTTCCATCTTGAACAACAGTATTATCGNTAATNCGGTTAATTATTTTTGGAACAAAATAGATGCCAAANACAATAACTACTANAAAAAGACCTACATANTTATAATTACTCATTTTATNTATCTCTNTTTGTATTNTAAATTTTTAATGCAAGTCTGTACTCGGCTAAAATTACCTTAACATCGTCAATCATCTTTTTATTNATTTGAGCAACTGAGCGCGCGTCAAATCCGTATAATGTCCCTTCATCCTCATCATCATTTCTCCCCCTGAGACTAGCATTTTTGTCAATAATAAAAACNAAAGGAGTACTCCCTTCTGGACTNAGCTTGAGAGGNGTTTTAAGTGATTGGAAATGTGTTTGGATAGTGTTCCTAGAAACGTTTATAAAATTCCATTTAGACAAGTCTGTACCAACCCCTTCTTTNAGAGATTTTTTGAGNTTATCGACCTCATTAGAAAATTTCTNATTNACTAAAAAAACAAATTGAAAGTCTTCAAATTCATAAAAGCGTTTGTAAATTTTTTCATTAAGGTTGAGTGCTTCAGCTTGTTTATCGACCAAACTTCCTCCCCAATATCCAAGTATTGTAATCTTCTCTTTAAATTGAATTGAAGTAAGAGAATCTAATTCACTTATTTCTATTATATCAGCAGTAAGAACTGGAAGTTTTGCAAAATTATTTTTACCAGAAGCAAAAAAAAGATATACCAAGAGTGGAAATATAAATAAAACTCCTAAAACAATCTTTTTTTTAAAATCAGTTTTTCCCATCAAATAGAAGCGATATTAAACCAACATAATTTTTGAATAATGGATCATTAAAAATTCCAAGCTACAAAACCAGAATCCATAACATCAAATATATAATCAGCCTCGATCAAAAGAATAAAAGCCAAATAAGGTATAAGAATTAATAATGGAAGAACTATCGAATTCTTCAAACCGCTTGTTTCATCTCGTATATGCATGAAATCCCAGGCAATATAATATGCCTTTACTAATGTTAATATTATAAATATCCAGTTTAAAATTTTCATTTTTAAAAATGGAATCATCAAGATTTCAGGTTTTATAATCCCTAGTGCAACCTCAATAGTTGTTACAATTGATAAAAAAATTAATACCCCCCAAATTTTCTGTTGGTTTGATTTGAACTTTAAAAGTCCTCTAAAAATTGCAAGTTTATGTCCTTTAGCTTCCATTTTATAAATTTTTATACGAGATAGAAAAATGTGAATACAAATACCCATACTAAATCGACAAAGTGCCAATATAATCCAACTTTTTCAACCATTTCATAATGACCTCTTCGTTCGTATGTCCCGAGGATAACATTAAAAAATATAATAATATTAATGACTACCCCAGAAAATACATGGAAACCGTGAAAACCGGTGATAAAGAAAAAGAAGTCAGCAAATAATCGATTTCCATACTCATTGTGAATGAGATTTGCTCCCTCAACAACACCAACAGCATTACTCAATATACCCTTTGATTCTGATCTTGAAAGGACAGTTTTTTGACCTTTTTCGTCGAGCTCTTGAGTTCGAATAACTAAATTTTCATTTGCTAAAAATCCTTTCTTAACCTCTTCTAAAGAAACCGTTGGTAGAGAAGTTTCAGCTTTATACCATATCCCATTACTAGATTTATGAGTGCTTCGATTTGTTTCTGTAGCTACAGCAAATTCTTGAATTGAAGCCCTTTTACCAGAAGATGTGTCAACAAACTGAAGAATTTGTCCTCCACGGGTTTCAAGTGCTCCATATTCACCTTTGATAAAATTTTTCCATTCCCAAGCTTGAGAACCTACAAAAATTGCTCCACCTATAATAGTTAAAAGCATGTAAAATGTAACTTTTGATTTATGCATATGATGTCCTGCATCTACTGCAAGCACCATAGTAACAGATGAAAAAATCAAAATAAAAGTCATCAANGCAACATAATACATAGGTGCATCTATTCCATGCAAAAAAGGAAAGTGAGTGAAAACCTCNTCGGCAATAGGCCATGAATTAATATTTTTAAATCTTGAGAANCCGTAAGAAACCAAAAANCCAGTAAATGTTAGGGCATCAGAAACAATGAAGAACCACATCATCATCTTNCCATAACTNACATTTAAAGGCTTATTTCCTCCTCTCCAAACTTCNTCACTATCAGCAGCTGTATTGGCTGTTACTTCCATATTTTCGTATTAAATCCANNACAAATTTATTAATTTTTAACCGTAGAATGAAACGAATAAAAATAAATATAACCAAAGAATATCAAGAAAATGCCAAAATGTGACTGCCAACTCAAAACCAAGTGTATTTCCTTGTAAATACTTTTCCCTAAATGAATTATATAATACAAANAAAACTATTATTATCCCAGCAATTAAATGTCCTAAATGCAATAGAACTAGTATATACAAATAAGAGGTTGTTATAGAACTTTCTGCTCCAGTAAAATAATATCCTTGTTCAATAATTTTTCCAAATCCTTGAAACTGAAAATAGATGAAAGTTAATGCCAAAANTAAAGTCATCAATAACAGTGATTGAGCTTTTTTANGAAGCATNCCCTTGATACTTTTTAATGCCATATGAAAAGTCCCGCTGCTTAAAAGCAAAAGGAAGGTGCTTACTGTAAATGCAAATGGCAAATCTATTTGATCAATCCAATCAGATCTAGAACTACTTACTACATAAGCACTTGTTAAGCCAGCAAAAGTCATACTCATACTGATCATACCAAACAAGAGCATCATTTTTTTTGCTCGTTTATTTTTTATGGCTAAAGAGTCATTTGTGTTCATTGTAATATAAATTTATCAATTACATATACCAATTGAATTCCAGTAATATAGAGAATGCTTGCTCTTACTAAAAATTGAGCAGCTTTATCATTTTTCAAATACATTAATTGAATTGCAGCATAAAGAAAAAAGATTCCTAAAAAACCAACTAAAAGAGAAGCAAGCGGGGTTAAATAGAGTTGCCCAGTATATTGAAATGCTGGTAATAAGGTAATTAAAACAGTCCAAAAGCTGTAAAAGACTATCTGAAATGCAGTTATATGATCGGGCTTTCCAGATGGTAACATTATGAATCCTGCATTTTCATATTGATTATGCATTAACCATCCAATTGCCCAAAAATGTGGAAACTGCCAAAAAAACTGTATCATAAATAAAACACCTGGTTCAATACCAAATTCATTAGTTGCAGCTACCCATCCTAACATAAATGGTATAGCACCTGGAAATGCTCCGACAAAAACTGAAAGGGACGTTTTTTGTTTTAAAGGGGTATACAGACATGCATAGACAAAAATTGAAAGACTTGCTAAAAATGCTATTTTAATATTAATAAAATAAAGTGCAGCGATTCCAATCAAAGTTAAAACAACTCCCGAAAAAAGAGCTGAACTAGACTGAATTCTCTCGTTGGGCAATGGTCTGTTTTTAGTACGGTCCATCAATTTATCCAAATCTTTTTCTAAGACTTGGTTAAATATATTAGATGCTCCAACCATTGAATAACCACCAATAATTAGTAATATAATTGTAGCGTAGTGAACCGACTCTACCGCTAAAAAATATCCTGCCAAAGAGGAAATAACGACTGCAATTGACAGTCTGAACTTTGTAAGTTCAATGAAATTAGCCAGGGTCAAGCTTTTATTTGTAAGCAAGGTCGTTTTATTTTGACTCATCTTTCTGCATCTTCATAGGNAAAGATAGTTGACAAATGGCCAATGTCCAATCTATTTTTCTTTAATTAAAANCTTTAAAATACCCTAATTAATNATTATTGCAATCTGAAAGTAATCGGTATGCTAAAAGGAACACGCACAGCACGACCTCTTTGTTTTCCAGGAATCATAGTAGGTAATTTAGAAATTATTCGCTGNGCCTCTTTCTCTAAATTTTTATCGGGTCCTCTCATTCTNATGTTGGTTATACTTCCATCTTTAGAAATAATAAAATTAACATAAACACGTCCTTGGATTCCCATTTCCTGTGCNATTTCTGGATATCTAAANTTTTTACGTATGTGCTTATTCATTCGATCTTGAAAGCAGTTTCTGCGTTCTGATTTTTTAACTTTTTCACAACCAGGAAAAATAGGAACATCTTCAATGACTGCAAAGGGAACATCAACATCATCAAATTCTTCTTCAATTTCAACTTCTTCCACTTCGATAATTTCATCTTCGTTAGTTTCTGTAGATTCTATAACCGTTTCCTCTACCTCTTCCTCATCTTCAACTACTTCAATAATTTCTGGTGCNGGAGGAGGNGGNGGTGGNGGTGGTGGTGGAGTTTTNATTTGTTCNGTGATTGGAATCTCTTCATCATCATCATCTTCAACATTCAANGCTTCATATCCATAAAGACTTTTATCNTAAGTTTTCCATTCTATAGCTTGCCATGATATAAGNAAAATCAAAGACAGTCCTATNACAAANTAAAGACTACTGTTTTTACTTAAATCAACCTTTTCNTTTTTTTTGGGTTGCATAATAAACAAATGTTTAGTCAGCTAAACTAAAAAAAAAACTAAAATAAACAACTTATTCTTTTAATGAATAATAAAAAATTCCTTTAATAATAAACCATGAACCTAGCACACCCAGTGAATTTGCCAAAAGGTCAAAGGGATCGAAGAATCTTTGAAAAAAAGTAATTAACTGTAGAAGTTCCAAAACAGAACCTAAAGTTAGAGAAATTAATGCTGATTTACTTAAAGAATTATTTTGAGTGTAAAAAGCAAAAAAATAAAGAAAAGTCATGCCAAAATAACATATGAAGTGAAGAAAAAGGTCCCCTCTAAGGTAAAGGAATGTCCAAGATTGAGGATTTGGTGATGGAGGTTTTAAACTTAAAAAAACAACAATTAGAGTTGCAAAAAGAGCAAATGTTTTAAAAAATTTTTTAGCCTGTAACCAACGATGAATATGATTCAGCATCTAGAAGATTATTAATTTCAGAAGTATCACTGAGTTTTATTTTAATCATCCATCCCAAGCCATAAGCATCTTCATTTACTGTTTCTGGGGCATCTTCTAAAATCTCATTAAATGCTATGATCCTTCCAGTAAGTGGCATAAATAAATCAGAAACCGTCTTTACAGCTTCTACTGTTCCAAAAACAGATGCTGCGTCCAAGATTTCGTCTAAGGTTTCGACCTCCACATAAACAATGTCCCCAAGCTCACCTTGAGCAAAATCAGTAATCCCAATGGTTGCTACNTCACCTTCAATTTTNATCCATTCGTGGTCTTTGGTATATTTTAAATCTTCTGGAACGTTCATTAGTTATTAAATTAAATCACAAATGTAAAAGAAATCTATAATTCGCGATGAATTTAGTTTCCAAAGTTATAACGAACAGTAAATCCAGATCGGATACTTGTTTGAGGAAATGCAGTGGAGATGGCAAATTCAGAAAAATTATGATCATAAAAGAAAAGAGCAGTCAAATTCCTAGATAAGGCATAATCTGCATTAATTTTGAGTGCTAGAATGCGCTGTCCAGCTGTTACTTGGTTGTTGTCGTATTCTAGATTTCTAAGAACAGTTATATTATCTCTATATGAGACATCTGCTCTAATGTTCAANTCTCCTTTTAGTGTTACNCTTTTACCTCCAAAATTTGTTCTAAAACGAACATCATTGACTCGATAACCTAANCCAGCAANATATTCATCTCCGCTTGATTCAGTTATCAAATTATTATCTAANCTTAGTGANATCGCACGTTCTTTTCGTAATTCAGCAANCAGCTTAAGAGAATTATTCATTTCCATATCNAAACGTATTAANGGATTAAATTGTTCNATTAAGTTAACATTAGAGTATAAACGCTCNGANATTAAATTCCCTAATTTNTCTGTCATATTNGGCTGNTNNGGATTGAAGTCAAAATTNGATTGAAAATTTGTCAANGTATAACTTGCNCTNTAGGCATGATTAATCGANAAACGTGANAAGATTTTCGAAATTGACTTTATTTCGGTAAGTCCTGTAAATTTCAAATTCCAATTNGGTAANGGTNTTCTTTTNATTGGACTTAGNTCGACTCGNTCAGGACTCGCTCCGGTGTANGCNGCGATAAAGGAGTGTAAGAGAACCTCTTGCTGATTTTTCCCATATCCTACAGGATACCCCTCTTCACTAAATCCATTTTCCTCAAAGTAGGTTTCTTGGACTAATCGTTTTGCAATCTGCTTTCGATAATCACGGAAGTTTTGAAAATTTCTGCTTTCAAAATCTCCAGAACGATTAAATGCTGTTCTAAGTAAAATTGTTGACATACCAAAATTTCCATAAACATTCGAATTCCTGGGAATATAAGTCTGATCAGTTACCTTAAAGTTTTCTAATCGGCTTTCCATATAATCTCGATCAAAATTGAAATCAAAAATCAAACCTTTGAAAGGTATCAATTGTGCAGTAGCTTTGAATTTACTTGAATGCATTTGAGAAAAAGACTGATTAAAGTTTGGAAATCCAGTAATCCAGCCCTGACGTGCTGCTTCATAACGAATATCTGCTTGGCTGCCAAGGGTATATCCCAATGTAGGTTGCAGTCCACCTGCAAAACCTACCGAAGGTAAATATCCAGGAAGTACAGATCCATTNTTTTCACTATAACTAGCTTGCACTCGCTTTAACAAGGTCATAATATCCACCAACTTAGTTAGTCCCTTCTTTAAAAAAGAGTTTTTACTTTTTGAGANTGTATCGTTTGTTTTTTTTATGACTTTAATTCTGTCATTAAATGGGGTTCTAGAATTAGACTTTAGACCCAATGCAGAATACATTTTTGAAAAAGAAAATGCAGNGTTNAGTGTTTTGGTATTGTTATTCTGGATNGTATTAANAATTCCCAATGATACNCCATCATCACTTNTAACCTGAGACAAGGCCTCTGAGCCGCGTTGCCAATTAAAATTTCCTGTATAGTTATAAGTGGCGTCTATAAAACTTAGAAANGGAATATATTGAAAAGGTAATTTNTAATTTAATGAAAAAGTTTGAAGGTGATTGTTAGGCTCCCCAGCATTAAAAATCCCTTGCCAAAGTGCATTTTTCTCTGGTTGAAAAGGATTTATTATACCAGCCTCTACCATACTATTTTGACGGATGATACTGCTTGTAGTAGCATTAAAGTTTAACCGAACTGATTTTGAAAAATTATGACTTAAGGCATAATTGTAGTCAAACAAAAAATTACGTTGTTGAAGATTGGGTAAACTTCGCTGCAAAGAAGCGTCCACACCTTCTAGATAAACCTGTCTAAATTTTTGAATGTTTAGTATTCTGTTGACGTTGGCTGATCCTTGTAATGAGCTTGGCAATAAATTAAAATTGAGCTGCTGAAGCCATTGCCAGTATTTTTTTTGATTAAAAAACTTTACTTTTTTAAATGGTTCTATGGGTTTAGAAGAAAAAGAATGACCATAGTTAGTTCCCAAAAGTAAATTAAATTCTTGCTGCATCTCAATTTCATAATCTCGATGCTTCAATTCATTGTAAGCATAAGAAAAATCAAAGTTTTCAGGGCTGTAAAATCGCTGCTTAACTCCCCCACTTCTGTTTTTTCTAATTCCAATTAGGCTAACACTTTTTCTTTTAGTGTAACTTATAGATTGATTTTTTATAGAATCGCGCTGCGAGTCCCTATCGGCGGTATCGAGTCGGTCTTGCAGTTTAATATCTTGNTAAAATGGGTCGTATTCAGGGGTGATTAAGGTCTCCCCTGTAGCAAAGCTTAAGGGGATTTGAAGTCCCCATTTTTTTGGGGTAAGTTGTCCAATATTTGCATTTGAAATGACATCATACTGAAGTAATTCTTCCCGAGTTCTTTCATTGGGAGACATATCTATACTTCCAAAACCAATGCTAGAGTAGCGTCCCGTTGCTGAAAATGTTGCAAAATCTGCAAGATTGGCATCCATCGCTCCAATAGCAGCCCATCCATCTTGGCTATCTATTCCTGANATACGTAATTCATTAAACCAAACTTCTCCACAAAGCACATCTCCCAATTTAGAGGAGGGGTTTTTAACTCCTATCATTAAGGTCTTAATATTACCTAAAGAAGGGTTTCCACGAATAGCAAACTTATATTTTTTTTGACCTGGAAGTTTGCTAATTGACGAGAATTCATTAATAGGTTTAAGCTCCTCATCGAAGTATAGAGTCTCTCCCAAACCTAATTCTTGCAATGCCATAGCTTTTAATTTAGCAAGAAGATCTATGGAAATCTCAATTGAATTTGACTCGGGGTTCCAAACCTCCTCAGCACTATATCGGTTAGACAAATTTTCACGATAAGCAGTCGGTTTTAGAGGAATTTCAATTTGATAGAAGTTATCTTGATAATCTGTTCCTAATCTTATAAATGCAACTAAACGTTTATCAAATTCGTCTTCCGAACCTTCACCAGGTAAAGTTTCTTGTCCTGGTAAAGATTCAGCATGTAAAAACATTCTAAGTTTACTGTACTGCCTCATATCTAAATCCAAGCCTTTAAATATTCCTCGTGAATCTTTGGGTTTAAGATCACAAACCCTGAAGGATAGAGATTGTTCGTTCTGACGTATGATAGAATTATTATTATTTATCTGCTCTCTTTGAATTTCAGGAGGCAAGACATAATTAATTGGAATCCTGTTTTCATTTTCCAGAATATTCACAGTACTAATGTCTACAGTAGTATTGCCATTAGCCAAAACTTCTTCATTTAAAGGCTTATTATACCTTCTCCAATCACCTCGTACTAAATCTAAAGTCCCAAAACGAAATACTACTTTTTGTTCAAAGCCTGTAAGCAACATCCTCATAAATCGAATGGAGCGAAGGTCATCAATCGAATTTATTGCGTCAAAATATTTATTAAATGAAGTGTTTTCATAATATCCTTTTTGAATAGGGACTTTAAACTGTATCCATCTTGTGGTATATTCATCACCGTTAGGTGCATTAACTTTAATATTTTCTCGAACGTCAGTCACAAAGGGATGATTTCCCACCTGCATATTCTTGTTTATCGGTANGCGGTATTCAAAATAGGAATCAATAGTATTCATACTTTGATCCCGATTAATATCTTCTGTATCTGGCTCTGTTGTATTCCCCCTGTTCGTNTCACTGAATTCTACTGGAGTNTTGTTTTCAAAACCNTTATAATTCTTATATCGATCTAAAATNCCTCCATCAACTTGCAAAAAATATTGATAATTATCTCTTGCTGGATCATCCCCAGGTCCATTGGTAAATATGGAACTTTCTTCCTCATCAGATAAACCATCTAATCCTACATCTTGTANAATCCGNTCTTCTTNCACAGAATTAAAAGCATATACNAGAGATTGGTTTGCTGGGACTTTACCCCAAGGAGTTTCATATGTGGGGGTTTGTTCACTTGTGCTAGGTAGGCCATTTTCAAATTGTTTTCTTCCGTCTCTTAATATATCTTCCGAAATATTTCCCAGATGAAAAACCAATTCTCCCAAATCGTTAGAAGTTGTCTCTTGTTCTGAAAATGTGTCCAACAGCCAAAATTCAATAAATTCTACATTAGACTGTTCAAAATTAGTGGCATTTAAAGACCTNCTAATACCAGCCCATTTTTCTTTAATATTTGATAAATAAGAACTGTTTGGGGAATTATTATAAGGTCCTTGTTCGTCAGGATAATATGCTAGGTCAAAAGTTGGTAANGTTCTTGGCGTTCCTTGAACCAAGTCTTGTTCTGGAAATAATTCATCGATGAAAATACGACGTGTTTCGTTTAAAGAAATGTCATTATTATTAATTCCATCTGGCTGTCTTGAATAAAAAACTTGATCTATTGAGTACCAGGCTAATTTTGATCGACTAAACCCACTTTCAAGTCCTTCTTTCTTAGCACCAGGAACACCATTAATGGGAACACTAGAAAGATTCCAAGCTGTAAAACCTTTGATATCGATATTTGTCTGNGCACCTTCAAAATCATCGATATAAACATTAGTTTCTCCATTCAACTNAGTATTTCTAGGNTCGTTTGCAGCTAAATTTGCAACCTCACCNCTAAAAGAAAGCTGCGATGGAGTGTTTGTTTCAATTGTTGGCCATTTATTAACCATTCGGGTCAGAAAAGGTATTTCTGTTGAAAAATTAGTATTGAATCCTATCATAGTATTATTTACNGGCTCTGTTCCATAATTGGCNTTTTGAGTTAATGGNTTTTCACTTAAATTTATCAAGGTTCCACCAATGTTAATTTTATCTGATANCCGATGATTAAGGTTAAATCCAGAAAAACGCTTGTTTTGCTGATTAAAAAAAGAATTGTTTTCTACCGAAATTTCAATTGGAATATTTGATGCCTTTAGTCCCTCATCTATGATTTTAACACGTCCAATTTCATAATTTACAATATAATCAAGGCCTTCTCGTAAAACCCTGCCTCCAGCAGTAACTCTTACTGAGCCTCTAGGAACATTAAATGCTCCTATTTTTATTCCATCACCTCCTTCTGACTTGTAACGNCCTTTTAACTGAAATTTGTTTTTTTCTGTAAACTCTAATGCAGCAGCTTTTGTGAGGCTGTACATTTCACGAAAAACATAACGCTTCTGATTTTTATTGTAACTGTTATCCTGTGAATATTTTTCTTTTGTGGATTTTGGATTATCCAAAAGTCTGAATAAAAACTCTCCAAAAGGTTCCACTTTTGGAAAAATTATTCTTCCATAACGAGGATCTACTGTGATTCCTGGAATGAAATCAAAAAATCCGTCTCCATTTGAAACCAAATCTTGATAAGCATTTAATCGATCCAAATCCATCGTATTCAACAAAACTTCACTATCTAATTTTTCAGGCCAGATAGAATCATCCACGGGAGTCATATAATTTATTGGTGAGGGGTCAGTGTAAAGAATACTAAGTCTGAAGTCTTCATCTGATAATTGAAAAGCACCTGTATTGTATATGTTTTTCATCATCAAGTCCCAAACTGGCTGTCTAACATCGGTTACACTACTCTTTAACATTTTTACAATTAAATTATTTGTTTGAACGACTTGGTTTTGATTATTCTGTTGATTTATATTTCCATTTTGAATAATTGAGGTTCCTGGAATGTCTCCATTTGCGAACTCTCCAACTTGATATATTTTACCCTGGAAACTATACTGATAAGCAATTCCCAAAATTTCATCGTTACTCAATCTTTGATTCAAAGAAATATATCCNAATTGTGGATGAAAAGAATATTCTTGCGAATTTAATTTTCTGGCACTCTCTAAAATAGCATAGTCATAACCTTCATTTACANTNGNATTTCCAAAACCATTTNTTANTGTAGCNATATCACGAATTTGACTGTTTAAAATTCCATTGAATCCAATTTCGTTGGGATCAAGTTGGTTCACTTCATTACCAGGAGGGTGATTTACATTATTTACATTAATGAAGTTTGAAAATTGGTTTCCAAGGGTTGTTAAATCAGGATTAGCCTCTCCCAAATCTTGAAGTGCAACAATATTTCTGACATTCTGAGTTTGATATCCTCGATTTGTGACCCAAACTTCAATTCGAGTAATTTGAACAGGAGAATTAATGTAGGGATAGGTTTCTAAGAATTTATCATAGTTATTTCTAAAATAATGACTAATAAAGTAATGGCGATCTTCTTCATAGTCTAAGGCATATAAATCGAATTCTTGCAACTTCCCTCCTCCTTGAGTAGTTATATTTTGGGATTGAGAACGCTGTTCAGAAAATACACCCGATAGAGTAGTATTTCCAAATTTTAAATCGGCGCGAACACCAAACAAACTTTGAGCACCTTGAATTAAATTGCTATTTATAGGCATACTTATATTTCCTATATCAATGTTTTGTAAAATAGCATCCTCAGTTACTTTTCCATTTAAATATTCCGAAACTCGATTTCCTGCAGCGAAAGGGTCATTTGCTATTTGATTTGCACTCTGTTTTAAGCTTTCGATCTTTTGACGGGCCTGATTTAATGTATTTTTCCCTTCATTAATAACATCTTTTACTTGGTTAACCTTATTTTGTACATTATTGATTTGCTGTTTAACTTCATTAACCTTATTTCCCAACTCGTCAAACTTATTTTCAATATTTTGTAATTTGGATTTCAGTTCTCCTGATACCATTCCTGTGGCCATACCTCTAAGCTCTGAAACTTGTGGAGGATTAAATTGAATTTTTACTAGATTCTGAAAATCAAAAGTCGATTCAGTATCATAATTTGCCGTAATTCGAAGTCGTTCTCCTATTTCCCCCAATAAACTCAAGCTGATTCGTTGATCAAATTCAAAACCTGGGGATCGCCTATTTATAACAGAAGCAATTGGATTATCATTTCTTTGATATCGATAACCTAAGTCAATTCCAATAGATCCTTGAGGAGATATATCTATCGAGTTGCTTCCAAAAATAGATTCAAAAAATTTATTGTTTACATATAATTCAGGGAGTAAATTTTTTTGAGTTTCTTCTACATTATTTCCCCTTCCACTCAACGCTTGTATTTTTTCCTGAAAATAGTTTTTCATTTTCTCTTTGAGAATCATAGCTTGATACTCTTCTACTGTAAGAACTAGAGGTACACTAATTGGATAACCCCCTATTTCTTTTGAAAAAATATAGCGGTCTGTTTGTATATCATAGATATATTGACTGACTATACTAATTGGATTTGGTAACTCCAAAGTTCCAAGTTGTGCATTCTCCTGAGACAAAACAATTCCACAACCAAAGATCATCCAAATAAGTGTAAGGATAGAACTTTGAAATGATTTAAAAACTACTTTAAGAGTTCTCTCAAACAAATGATTTTACAATTTGTTCAGAGCTGCTTTTATTAGTGCTTCCACTGAACTATCAGGACTGCTCTGAATGACGTTATCAATTACTTTCTCAGATTGTTTTCTTGAATAACCAAGAACCTCTAACGCTGATAACGCTTCTTCTTTAATTGTATTGTTTGAAAATACTTGTATTTCTTCACTATCAGAGAGATTTAGCATTTTATCTTTTAATTCAATTAATACCCTTTGGGCTGTTTTTAAACCAATCCCTTTAACAGATCTTATAGTTGCTAAATCTTCTGATATTATAGCACTTCGAATTTGATTCGGCTCTAATGAAGAAAGCATATTTCTAGCAGTACTTGAACCGATTCCTGAAACTGATATTAATTGCTGAAAAATCGCTCTTTCAATAATAGTGAAAAATCCAAATAAGTTATGAGAGTCTTCTTTTACTTGAAGATGAGTAAATAATTTAATATTCTCATCATTACTTAATTGAGAAAATGTATGTAATGAAATATGTACCATATAACCAATACCATTACAATCTATTACGACATCTGTGGGAGATTTTTCTACTAAACGCCCAGTAAGCTGAGTAATCATTTTTTATTTATTTTTTGATTGTGCGTCNATAACTGCAATNGCAGACATGTTAACTATTTCTTCTACAGAAGCTCCAAGNTGTAAAACATGAATAGGCTCGCTAAGTCCCATAAGAATCGGGCCAATCGAAAGTGCTTCATTTAATTCTTTCATTAATTTATAAGTAATATTAGCCGCATCTAGATTAGGAAATATCAAAACATTCACTTTCATATTACTTAAGCTCGAAAAAGGAAAGCCTTTTTGAAGCATTTTTTTGTTCAATGCAAAATCCGACTGAATAGGTCCATCTACAATCAATTCTGGATTACTTCTATGTAACAAATCAACAGCTTCAATTATCTTTTTTGCTTGAGGAAAACGCGACGATCCAAAATTTGAAAATGATAAAAGTGCTGTTATAGGCTCTAATCCAAAAAGCTTAGCAATATTTGCTGTCATCTGAGCAATCTTAGCTAATTCTTTGGCTGAAGGATCTACATTGATAGTCGTATCTGAAAGAAATAATGGACCTGTTTTTGTCAACATTAGATTAGTAGCTGCTACTCTGTTTACACCTTTAGATTTTGAAATTGTTTCCAAAATAGGCTTTACAACNGAAGGATAATTTCTTGAATAGCCAGANATCATNGCATCAGCATCTCCATTTTTAATCATCATTGAGGCATAATAATTTCTCTCGCGCATCAATCTTTGAGTGTCGTACAAAGTATATCCTTTTCTACGCTGGTCTTTCCAAAACAATTCNGCATATATATTCCTCTGATCTTTNTANTTNTCNTCTTTTGGGTCAATAATCTTTACTTCNTCATNGAAACTAATNGCANTTCTTAAATTTTCAATAGTTTCTCTATTACCGAGTAANATGGGNANAGCTATTCCCTCTTCTTGNACTATTTGAGCTGCTTTTAAAACATCCATTTGATCAGCTTCAGCAAAAATCAATCTCTTNGGAGATGCCTTNGCTCGATCATGNAATATNCGNACCATTTTTTGGCTGTTACCAAGCCTGCCTGTTAGTTCTTCTTTATATCGACCCCAATCATCTATTGATTCTGTAGCTACGCCAGATTCGATAGCTGCTTTGGCAACCGCAATAGGAATAGTTGAGATCAAACGAGGATCAAATGGTTTTGGTATAATGTAATCTCTTCCAAAGGTTAAACGAGTCTTGTCATATACTACATTAACTTGTTCAGGTACAGACTCTTTTGCTAAATCTGCAAGTGCCTTAACAGCTGCCATTTTCATAGATTCATTTATTGTTGTTGCTCGAACATCAAGTGCTCCCCTAAATATAAAAGGAAAACCTAAGACATTATTTACTTGGTTTGGGTGATCAGATCTACCAGTTGCCATAATTATATCTTCACGTGTTTTGCAAGCCAAGCTATATTCTATTTCTGGATTTGGATTCGCCATCGCAAAAACGATTGGATTTTTTCCCATTTTCAGAAGCATTTCAGGGGTTAATATATTTGCCTTTGACAATCCTATAAAGACATCTGCTTCAACTAAAGCTTCATCCAAGGAATGGATATTTTGATCAGTGCCAAATTCTTGTTTTTCTGGGCTTAAATTTTCACGATCATTTCGAATAACACCTTTGCTATCCAACATTACTATATTTTTAACATTTGCGCCGAATGAACAGTACAATTTAGTACACGAAATTGCAGCAGCCCCTGCTCCAGAAACAACAATTTTTGCATCTTCAATTTTTTTGTCAGCCAGTTGAAGAGCATTTAGTAGAGCAGCAGCAGAAATAATCGCCGTACCGTGCTGATCATCNTGCATAACAGGTATATTTAAGTCCTGTTTAAGTCTGCGTTCAATTTCAAAAGCTTCTGGAGATTTTATATCCTCTAGATTAATTCCTCCAAAAGTGGGTGCAATTGCTTTTACTGCTTCAATAAATTTATCAGGATCTTTAGCGTTGACTTCTATATCAAACACNTCTATATCAGCAAAAATTTTGAATAAAAGAGCTTTTCCCTCCATTACAGGTTTTGAGGCTTCGGGACCAATATCTCCCAATCCTAGTACTGCTGTACCATTAGATATAACCGCAACTAGGTTACCTTTATTAGTATACTTATAAAGATTTGATTTATTCTCTTCAATTTCTATACAAGGAATTGCAACCCCAGGTGAATAGGCAAGCGATAGGTCTCTTTGAGTATCATAATTTTTTGTAGGAACAACTTCTGTCTTTCCTGGTCTCGGTTTTGCATGATAAACTAAAGCCTCTCTTCTTTGCTTTTTTTTCTCCATAAAATCGTGTTTNTAATGTAAAGAAATAACTTTTTTCTGAATCAAAATTTAATATCCTATTAAAGTTGGAGAATAAAAAGTNAAAAAAAATAATNAAGTTTTTTAAAGCTTTTAGTCAGCNTAATTTAATTTAATAGGTATTGAAATTGAGAAATCTTAAACTAACTTTAAAGGTGAGAATTAAATAGGTGCCGGATAATTATTAAAAGTGTAAAAATTTCTATCTAAAAATAAAATTATCTGAAAAAAATTAAATCTTTNGTATTTAGGAACTAGTTAAGTGAAANCTCTTTATTCAATGTCTGTAAATTATCAACTATAAAACTACCAATAGCATTACCTTGTTTAACTCCTTCTTCAATAGCCATCATATAATGAATTCCCCCGTATAGTCTTGAAATCGCAGCTTCTTCAGAGGCATGTATAAATGATGTATATGAACGTTCNGGCAATCCATACAAGAGTTCTGAGGTGTCTGTAAAAGCAAAATCATCTCCAAATAAGTCGGTTAAAATTANAGCCGATGCTCTTGATATAACA
This sequence comes from Flavobacteriaceae bacterium, assembly GCA_002705385.1. Taxonomy (GTDB): domain Bacteria; phylum Bacteroidota; class Bacteroidia; order Flavobacteriales; family Flavobacteriaceae; genus MS024-2A. Next base: position 6,653 of record PAFO01000031.1, on the reverse strand, counting down.
GAGTGACCACTTGTGTATTCAGGAAATGGTGGGGTTTGTAGAAGAGGTAACCATTCCTCATCATAAAACTGATTGATCAAAGTCTCAGGACGAACAACTAATGTTTCCCATTTCTCATCCCAACAGCCTATGAATCCGTCAAATAATGCAATTGAAACATTTGTGAANGCATTTATAGTTTCATCAAAAGTNCTTTTCGATTGTCTCGATGCTATTGCGGTAATTCCAATCCAATGTCCACCTGGTGTTATCTTTTTTGTTGCAAACATAGCGTGNCCACGATGATGNGTAACATATGGATTACAATCCCAAAATTTTGCAATATTTATTTGTTCTTCACTTAATTGATTGGTAACCTCAAAAACCTCCATTAATTCTTTCTGGAAAGGGCTACCCTCTTTCATATCAATAGGTAAAGGATCTTTAGGAGAAAATTGATTTGAAGAGTCTAAAATCATCGTTCTAATTTCTTTCCAGTGTGGTTCTATTCCATCCATATAATCTGGAGGAGTTGGTTTCCAAAAACGATCCTCTTCCTTAATNGTATATTTAGGATAAGTTCGGGTTTGATTATACATATCTTTTGAAGCCCATTCTAAAATAGAATCAGCNACCTCAGCTCCATACTTCTCTGACGCTCTCATAACTTTTCTGGGAACATTCAATTTCACCAAATCTGATTTAAATGCTTCAAGAAAAAGATTCATTTTATCTTCAGAAAAAATCAAAGCTTTTCCAACAGTATTAAATGCATACAAGGAAGCCAAATGATAATTGATATTTTTATCAGAGGAAACCGCTATNGGATTCAGCTCTTTTATTTGTCCAACTAAAGAGTTATATTTTNTTGGATATTTTAATGCCATAACTTCATATGCAGCTATTGTTGGGTATAAATAAACTCTCGAAGCAACTGGTGGAGAAAAAATATCATAAACAATTATGTCAGTTAGATTTTGCATAGCATTTTGAAAAANTTCTGGATCTTGAACTTTTTCAATATATGNTATATCTCTTTCTAAAGAGCAGTTTATAAGNAGTAGTGATAGANCTATATAAAAAGATNTTTTCNTTTTCATTTTCATTTTCATTTTATCTCTTAAATATGTTAATCAGTAAAATATTAGTTAANTTTTTTTCCAAAAAANCTAAACAAAAATAGGNCTTTTAAATTAATGATTCATTTATTAATNATTTAAAAAATCATGAAATTTACCTATTTGAAAATATAAAATGATTCCTTTAATTTTTGNAAAAAAATAATTACTNCTGAATATTTTGCTCTAGGGATAAGAACTTAATATTTCTTTTTAAGCCATTAAATTTTGTTCTTTTAACTGCACTATTTTTGAAAACAGTGTTAAAAACTGANTCGGTCATTTCTTCCCANTCTTTTTTTGAAANTGAAAGNAGATCAGATTGNGGCTTAAAGGCGGNCTCATCATTTGGNGTTGANAAACGATTCCATGGGCAAACNGTTTGNCAAACATCACACCCAAAAGCCCAATTATCCATTTTNCCTTNAAATTCAGAGGGAATACTTTCTTTGAGTTCAATAGTTAAATAGGAAATACATTTACTACCATCAATTTGATATGGCTTAATCAAAGCTTCAGTTGGACAGGCATCAATACATGCTGTACAACTCCCACAGTGATCCGCTACGGGAAGGTCATATTCTAATTCCAGATCTAAAATCAACTCGGCAATAAAAAAAAAAGACCCTACCTTTTTAGATATCAGATTAGTGTTTTTACCGACCCAGCCTAGGCCGCTTTTAGCTGCCCATGCTTTTTCCATAACTGGAGCTGAATCAACAAATACTCTGCCATTGACTTCACCAATTTCACGATGAATGATTTTCATCATTTTTTTTAGCTTTTTCTTGATTACAGAATGATAATCCAAGCCGTAGGCGTAAGAAGAAATTTTGGGGGCTTCAGGGTCAATTTGTTTCTGATCAGTATGGTAGTTTAACAATAAAGAAACAATACTTTTAGCGCCTGGAACCAATATTCTTGGATCTAGTCTTTTATCAAAATTTCTTTCCATATAATACATACTTCCATTGTGTCCTTGACTAAGCCATTGCTCTAAGCGAGGGGCTTCATCTTCAAGAAAATCTGCTTTGGAAATACCACATGAAAGAAAACCTAGTTTTTGGGCTGCTAATTTAATTTTGTTACTGTATGCTGATTTTAAATCCATAAGCGAAATATTTAAAACAAGCCTTCTTGATTATTTTTTATTCTCCCTAAATGTGAATATGCTCGAGAAGTTACCTCTCTTCCTCTTGGTGTTCTTACAATAAATCCTTGCTGTATTAAAAAGGGTTCATAAACTTCCTCTATTGTTTCGGCATTTTCAGATACTGAAGTTGCAAGGGTAGAAATACCTACTGGACCTCCCTTAAATTTATCGATCAAAGTTGAAAGAATTTTATTATCCATTTCGTCAAGACCATGGGCATCAACTTGAAGTGCTTGCAGGGCGAATTGAGTAATTTTTATATCAATAAAGCCATTTCCTTTGATCTGTGCAAAGTCACGTACACGCCTCAACAAACCGTTTGAAATTCGTGGTGTTCCTCTACTTCTTCCTGCAATTTCTATGGATGCATCTTCATTAATAGGTACATTGAGAATATCTGCACTACGAATTACTATGGTTGATAATAATTCTGTTGAATAATATTGTAATCGGTTACTAATTCCAAAACGAGCACGCATTGGAGCCGTCAATAATCCTGAACGAGTAGTTGCACCAACCAGAGTAAAAGGTTCTAAGTTAATTTGGACAGTTCTAGCATTTGGTCCCGATTCAATCATAATGTCGATTTTATAATCCTCCATAGCAGAATAAAGGTATTCTTCTACTATAGGGCTCAATCGATGAATTTCATCTATAAATAAAATATCTTGAGGTTGTAGGTTCGTCAGTAAACCTGCTAAATCTCCAGGCTTATCTAAAACTGGACCAGAGGTCATTTTAATTCCTACCTCAAGTTCATTAGCTAAAATATGTGCAAGAGTAGTTTTTCCTAGTCCTGGAGGGCCATGAAACAGTGTATGGTCCAGAGCTTCACCACGTTGTTTAGCTGCTTGAACAAAAACCTTTAGGTTTTCTAAAATAGCATCTTGTCCTGCAAAATCATCAAATTTCAAAGGTCTTAAGGCACGGTCAATATCCTGTTCTTCAGGAGAAAATTGCTCGTCTGTAGGATCTAAATTTTCGTTCATCTTCTCAAAGATAATTCTTTCTTTTGGGATTTTATCTGACCAACTTATACTTTGACATTAACTAAAAATATTAAAATAATAAACCCAACCAATGGGTTGGGTTTGATTAATTTGGATAAATTTTTGCTTTTAGTGTTGAAGTTCTTCCTCCCCTTTTTTTAGAGGAATGTGTTGAGGTATAAAATCCTCATCGTAACCTGGCTTTGAATAATCATAGGCCCATCGGTGTACATGAGGAATTTCACCTTCCCAATTACCATGAAAATGCTCAATAGGTGCTGTCCATTCAAGAGTTGTTGAATTCCATGGATTTGCTTCAGTTTCTTTTCCATAAAACATACTATGAATAAAATTGTAAAGGAAAACAATTTGAGCAGCGCCTGCAATCAGAGCAAATACAGTGATTAAAACATTAATATCTGCTAAATCATCAAAATAAGGAAATGCTGTATTAGTGTAATATCTTCGAGGTAATCCAGCCATACCAATAAAATGCATGGGAAAGAAGACGCCATAAGCACAAACAGCAGTAACCCAAAAATGAACATAACCTAAGTTTTTATTCATCATCCTGCCATACATCTTTGGAAACCAATGATATACTCCTGCAAATAAACCATAAAGCGCAGATATCCCCATTACTAAATGAAAATGGGCTACTACAAAATAAGTATCGTGTACGTTGATATCTAATGTGCTATCCCCTAAAATAATACCTGTTAATCCTCCTGTGATAAATGTTGATACTAAACCAATTGAAAAGAGCATTGCAGGATTTAGTTGCAAATTTCCTTTCCACAAAGTAGTTATATAATTAAATGCTTTTACAGCAGAGGGAATTGCAATTAATAATGTGGTAAATGTAAATACGGACCCTAAAAAAGGATTCATGCCTGAGATAAACATATGGTGGCCCCAAACGATAGTGGATAAAAAAGCAATTGCTAATATAGAAGCTACCATAGCTCGATATCCAAAAATAGGTTTTCTGGCATGTGTAGCAATGATTTCAGAGGTCATACCCAAAGCTGGTAAAAGAACAATATATACTTCTGGATGCCCTAGGAACCAAAAAAGATGTTCATATAATACTGGTGATCCTCCTTGATAATGCAACACCTCCCCTTGAATGAAGATATCTGATAGAAAAAAGGAAGTCCCAAAACTTCTATCCATTATTAACAATAAAGCTGCAGATAATAATACTGGAAAAGATACTACTCCAATAATTGCTGTTACAAAAAATGCCCAAATTGTAAGTGGTAAACGGGTCATACTCATTCCTTTTGTTCTAAGGTTGATTACAGTAACAATGTAATTTAAAGAACCTAGTAAAGATGAAGCAATAAAGATGGCCATAGAAACTAACCATAAAGTCATCCCAGTTCCTGACCCTGGCTGTGCTTGAGGTAAGGCACTCAAGGGAGGATATATTGTCCAACCTGCAGCTGCAGGTCCTGCTTCGACAAAAAGAGAGATAATCATAATTACACTAGACAAAAAGAAAAGCCAATATGCAATCATATTGAGTAGACCAGATGCCATATCTCTTGCACCAATTTGTAAAGGAATAAGTAAGTTGCTAAACGTACCACTCAATCCTGCTGTCAATACAAAAAAGACCATGATAGTTCCATGAATCGTAACTAATGCTAAATAAACATTAGGATCCATAACCCCGTCAGGTGCCCATTTTCCTAATAAAATTTCAAAAATACCAAAAGGCTGCTCTGGCCAAGCTAATTGCAAACGAAATAAAAGTGACATCGCTATGCCAATTATTCCCATAAATAATCCTGTAATCAAATACTGCTTGGATATCATTTTGTGATCTTGGCTAAAGATGTATTTGGTTACAAAAGTTTCTTTGTGATGATGCCCATGATCCTCTTCTATATGTGCTTCTGCTTTTGACATAATCTTATTTTTATAATTATTATTGGATTACTTCAGCAAATGTTTGCTGGGAACTCATCCATTGTTCAAATTCTTTTTCTGTTTCTACAATAATTTTCATTTGCATATTATAATGTGATGCCCCACAAATTTTGTTACAAAGTAAAAGAAAATCAAATTCATAGGGGTCAAGAGAAGAGTCCCCACTGGCTACTAACTCTTTACTCTTTTCAACTCTAATTTTATTTATCTTTTTAACCTTAGCGGTTATGTCAGGATCTAATCGCATTTGCTCGGTAGTTGTATTAGGTGTAAAAGCAAACTCAGTAATCATTCCTGGAACACAGTTCATTTGAGCTCTAAAGTGGGGCATGTAAGCTGAATGTAAGACATCTTGAGATCTCATTTTAAATATAACTTCTCTCCCTACAGGAAGATGCAATTCTTGAACAACTACATCGTCAAAACCGTTAGGGTCAGTTGCGTCAATTCCAACAAGATTTCTTCCTTCAAAATCTTGAAGAAAACGAACATTAGCATCTCCTAATACACCATCTTCTCCAGCGTATCTTGCCTTCCAATTAAACTGTTGAGCATAAAGCTCTACAATCAGTGCCTCATCATTTTCTTCAACTGTCATAATATCTGTCCAAGTATAAAGGCCATATAAAATAAGTCCAGCAAGAACAAATACGGGAATAATAGTCCAAATCATTTCAAGTTTTTCATTGTCAGCAAAGAATAGTGCTTTTTTCCCTTTTTCACCTCTATATTTATATGAGAAGTAATGCAATAAGGCTTGAGTAATAGTTTGGACAAAGAAGATAATAGCAAAAGAAATCCACATTAAGTTATCATAATCATTACCATGTTCTGAAGCCGCATTTGGTAATAAAACATCTCCATAAGCCCAAAATGAAAAAATAGTAATTCCATAGATAAAAAATAAAAATGCGAGCATTAACTTTCCGTTCAGGTTATTATCTGAATCGTTTGCAACTTGGGTATTTATTTTCTTTGCCTGAGAGAGTTCAAAAATCTTTGTGATCTGCCAAATTGAAATAGCAATTAAAACAAGAACAGAAAGTATCAAAAATATATTCATTTATCTTTTCGGTTAAATTTTAATAATGAAAACGTTTACTCTCTCCCATATAAGGATCTCCTTTAGCCAATAACGGGGCTTTTGTCATTTCTTTAAACACGATAAAGATGAAAAGACCTAAGAAAAATAGAAAACCTCCTATTTCGGCAGAACCAATAAACCACTGATCACCTACTGCAGACGGCATAATCATATTAAATACATCCATATAGTGTCCAAGAATAATAACGATTCCTGCCATTACCATAAAATAATTGACTCGCTTATAATCACTATTCATTAAAATCAATAATGGAAAAATAAAGTTCATGACCAACATACCAAAGAAAGGGAGATTATAATCCTCAATTCGAGTAATGAAGTAAGTAACTTCTTCGGGAATATTGGAATACCAAATCAACATAAACTGTGAG
>PAFO01000030.1 GCA_002705385.1 Flavobacteriaceae bacterium | reverse complement strand
TAATGTTTTATAACCTTCCTTAAATTTGACAATATTGTTATCTACAACAGCTTTTTTTGCATAATCTTGAATGACTTCAAATGAAGCTTTTGGATTTCCAAATCTTATGTTATCCTCAATACTCTCAGAAAATAAAAATCCATTTTGCGGTACATAACCAATTGAGTTTCTTAATTTATTAATCTTGAATTCTTTCAAGTTATGACCATCTAGATAAACACTGCCCTTAGTTGGATCATAAATCCTTAAAATAAGATCTAATAGAGTTGATTTTCCGGATCCAATATTTCCTATAATTCCAAGCGTGCTACCAGATGGGATAATTAAATTTAAATTATCTAGAGCTTTAATTCCTGTTTCAGGATACGTTAAACTAACATTTTTAAACTCTATATCACCAATGATTTTACTACTAACCCCCTTTCCTGACTGAATTTCAGGCTGTTGTTCAATAAAAGCATTAATTCTTTTTTGTGAAGCTTCGGCTTGTTGCACTATGGATGTAATCCATCCTACAACAGCTACAGGCCAAGTAAGCATATTAACGTAGATGATAAATTCTGCTAAAACTCCAATTTCAATGGATTCATTGATATATTGATTACCACCAACAAAAATTACAATCAAATTACTACAACCTATTAATAAAATCATCAAAGGGAAGAACCAAGCTTGAACTTTGACCAAATCCATGTTTTTAATATAACTTTCTGAAGCAAGTAATTTAAAATCAGTAGAAAATTGACTTTGAAGGTTGTAAGACTTAATTACAGCAATTCCGCTAAAGCTTTCTTGTGCAAAAGATGACATTTTAGAAAGCATTTCTTGAACAAGAGTGCTTTTTTGGTTAATTATTCTACTTAGTTTGTAAATAGTAATAGATAATAAGGGAAGAGGTAATAAAGTATAAAGAGTTAATTCTGGGGCAATGGTGATCATATATGAAATCACAATGACAAAAAGAGAAATTGTATTAATACTGTACATAAAAGCTGGCCCAACATACATCCTGACTTTCCCTACATCTTCACTAATTCGATTCATTAGATCACCTGTGCGATTGTTTTTGTAAAATCGTTGAGTCAAACGTTGATATTGCCAAAAGATCTCATTTTTTAAATCATATTCGATGTAGCGTGATACATTGATGATTGTTTGTCGCATTAGAAAAGTTAAAAATCCAGATACNANAGTAGTACCNATTATTACTAAAATATTAATTAAAAGGATTTCTTTAATAATTGTTANATNAGAGCTTTCTGANTCCAGAAAATTTTCTACTGCAGTGAGTGAATTACCNATNAATCGAGGAGCAACCAACGAAAATATCCTAGCTACTACCGTGATTAAAAATCCTAATAGTAGTTTCGTCCTGTATTTAAAAAAATATTTGTTNAGATATTGAAGCTCTTTCATAATTGTGAAGTAACAAATGTAATCAAATGAAAAGGCTTANTAAAAATGCNNATCGAAACTTTTTTANTAGTTATGGNTGTAATCAATTTATTAAATTATTTTTACTCCGNCAAAGTTCATAAANATGCTCACNNGACGTCATATTCGGATTAAAGTAATGCAATCTGCATANTCATTTTATCACAAANANAATTTTGTATTAGAAGAAGAAATAAAATTTTTNGAAGCCAGTCTTTCNAANACATATGATCTTTACATATCTATACTTGGATTGATTAAATCTCTTATGGATTTTAGTATTCAGCAGTTGAAGACACATGAAGAATTAGGAGTCCATGAAGTCAATTANCANAATATTAAAANATTNTCACAAAATAAAGTTTTGCTAATGATTCAGNAGCATCCAGTTTTGAAAAAAAAGCTGAAGTCCAAAAAATNAATTAATTGGGAACTTGAATTTGTTTTTTTGAAGGAACTCNTTCGTAAGATNACTGAAAATAGTTCTTTCAACGAATATCAAAAAATATTTAATCCAACCTGGAANGAAGACTTAGAATGGTTTACAAAATCTTTTAAAATTCATATTGCCTCTTCGGATTACCTCTATGAGTTTTTAGAGGATCAACATATTACTTGGATAGATGATTTACCTCTAGTAAATACATTTTTATCTAAAACTTTCAAAAAGCTAATTGCAAAAAAAATTGAATTACTTCCTTTTCCTGAGTTTATAAAAAGTAATGAAGATGTTAAATTTGGAAGAGATTTATTAGAAAGAATAATTATTAATGACCAAAAATTAGAATTGGAGTTGGAAGGTAAAACACCCAATTGGGATGCTGATCGAATTGCAATTTTAGATCGTGTAGTTTTAAAAATTGCTATAGCAGAATTGTTATTTTTTCCAAGCATACCAACAAAAGTNACNATGAATGAATACTTGGAAATTGCTAAAGATTATTCTACACCTAAAAGCAATAATTTTGTAAATGGTGTTTTAGATAAATTAGTTAGAGAATTTAAAGAAGAAAACAGGCTTAACAAAAGCGGAAGAGGGTTGTTGTAATAAGTTTTTTTGTTAATTTTGAAAANCACTAATCCTATCAATAATTATGAAAAAAATTTTAACATCCTGTTTTACTGTAACTTTTGTCTTTTTTATAGCATGCCAAGGGAATTCTGCAAAAAAAGTCAATAGTACAAATGCTAACTCCACTAGCTCTTCGGCTCCTGCAAAAAAAGCTACAGGTGGCCCAGCTATGACTTTTGATAAAACTTCTCACGATTTTGGAATTATTTCTGAAGGNGAGAAAGTAACAACTACNTTTGGATTCACCAATACAGGNGACTCAGATCTAATNATAGTTGACGCCAGNGGNAGTTGCGGATGTACTGTGCCTGAGTATCCTAAAAATGAGCCCATAGCTCCAGGTCAAACAGGATCTATTGTAGTTAGTTTTGATTCAAGTAATAAGCCTGGTATNCAGCAAAAATCTGTAACACTTTCTGCCAATACTTCCTCAGGAAGAGAAATGTTGAGAATTAAATCCAACGTTACTCCCGATCCAATAAAACAGAAACAAAGAGAAGCTCAAGCCAAAGCACGTCAACAAAATTAAAANCTCAAATTATGTCAGAAGGTCTTTCAGGACAATTACCTTTNTTACTTTTAATGCTAGTTGTATTTTTCTTTTTTATCATTTTACCGCANCAACGAAGACAAAAAAAGGAAAAAAATTTTATGCTAGATATGAAAAAAGGAGACCGAGTAATAACTAAAAGTGGAATCCATGGTAAAATNATGGAACTAAATGATAAAGATAACACCTGTATAGTTGAAACCATGGCTGGAAAGCTTAAAATTGAACGTTCTGCTATATCATTGGAATTGAGTTCTAAACTTAATGCCCCACAAGTAAAAAAGTAACTTATTATCCTGTCTCTTTAGGCGGGATAATTTTTGAAATGTATAAGAAANTAGTCCAACCTTTTTTNTTTCTTTTTGANCCTGAAAAGGTCCATTATTTNTCTTTTTCAATGATCAAGTGGCTCTCCTTTATNCCAGGAGCTGCNCAAATAATNAGATTTTTCTTTCAAATAAAACATCCAAAATTGGAACGAGAAGTATTTGGATTAAAGTTCCCTAATCCTGTAGGTCTTGCTGCTGGCTTTGACAAAAATGCGGTTTTATATAAACAGCTCTCTAACTTTGGTTTTGGATTTATTGAGATTGGAACGCTTACTCCCAAAGCGCAAGATGGAAATCCAAAAAAAAGACTTTTTCGGCTTAAAGACGATAAAGCGATTATAAATCGCATGGGATTCAATAACGATGGAGTAAATGAGGTTTTAGATCGATTAAAGAAAAACACAGATGTATTGATAGGAGGGAATATTGGTAAAAATAAAAATACACCAAATGAAAAAGCAGTTGACGATTATGTGCAATGTTTTAATTCTTTATTTAATTATGTTAATTACTTTGTTGTTAATGTAAGTTCACCCAANACNCCAAATCTGAGAGCCTTGCAAGANAANGANCCTTTATNCCATTTACTTACTACTNTAAAATCATTAAATACTAAAAAAAGTAATCCNAAGCCCATCTTATTAAAGATTGCACCAGACCTNATAGATACTCAACTNGACGANATTATTGATATAGTCATTTCTACAAAAATAGACGGAGTGATTGCNACCAATACAACATTAAGTAGGGAAGGNCTAAAATCCAAAAATAAANTTCAAANTGGCGGATTGAGTGGAAANCCNTTAAACAGNAGAAGCACAGAAGTGATACGTTACNTAAGGTCTAAAAGCAATAACGCATTTCCGATAATTGGAGTAGGGGGTATTCATTCTGCTGAAGATGCCCTTGAAAAAATTGAAGCAGGAGCTTCACTTGTTCAACTTTATACTGGTTTTGTNTNTGAAGGCCCTGCAGTTATNAAGCGGATTAATAAGCTTTTGCTTAGTCAAAATAACTAAAGCCCTTCTTAGGATCAATNAATAAGAGGCTTTCGTAAATNAAACGGATTACATTTTCAACATCNTCTTTATGAACCATTTCTACGGTAGTGTGCATATAACGTAATGGAAGNGAGATAAGTGCTGAGGGAACTCCACCATTACTATAAGCAAAGGCATCAGTATCTGTACCAGTATAGCGAGATGAGGCTAAACGTTGAAAAGGAATNTTCTTNTCTTCGGCTGTTTTAAGAATATGNTCCCGTAATAAGTTATGAACAGCTGGNGCATAAGAAATAACNGGTCCATCACCAATTTTGGTTAGACCCTCCTGTTTTTTATTAATCATAGGAGTNGTTGTATCATGACATACATCTGTTATAATTGCAACATCAGGTTTGATAGTTTGGGTAATCATTTCAGCTCCTCGAAGACCAACCTCCTCTTGTACAGAGTTTGTAATATATAAACCAAAAGGTAGTTTTATTNTATTTTTTTTTAAAAGACGAGCTACTTGTGCAATCATAAAACCTCCTGCNCGGTTGTCAATTGCACGACAAACAAACTTGTCTTTATTNAAGACTTGAAATTGATCAGGATATGTAATTACACAGCCTACATGANCCCCCAATTTTTCAACCCCCTTTTTATCCTTAGCACCAACATCAATGAAGATGTTATCCAATTTTGGAATTTCTTCTTTACCACTTTTTCGTGTGTGTATTGCAGGCCAGCCAAAGACTCCTTTAACAATGCCTTTTTTAGTATGAATGTCAANCCATTTTGAAGGTGCGATCTGATGGTCACTTCCTCCATTTCGAATCACATAAATTAANCCATCATCAGAAATATAATTGACGTACCAAGAGATTTCATCAGAATGACCTTCGATAACAACCTTAAATTTAGCATCAGGATTGATTACGCCTACAGCTGTTCCATAAGTATCGGTGATAAAAGAATCTACATATGGNTCCAAGTATTTCATCCATATTTTTTGNCCACTNCTTTCNTAACCAGTAGGCGAGGCATTATTTAAATACTTTTCTAAAAATTGAATTGCTTTTTTATCTAATAAACTCATAAACAAAGGTTAATATAATNTCNATTTNCAAAAGTAAGAATAATCCTAAAGAAAAGAGCTAGACCCAAATAATTTGTATTTTTNNNNGGCTGTTTTTATATAAACTAGGNNACCNTACCTTATTATTTTTTATTNAAATGCTNATCNTACGTACTGCTTTTATTTNNATNNTTTTATTTCCANTTTTTCTTTACTCTCAAGACCAAGANAGTTCNGATAATTCGGAACAGCTACTTTATAAGTTTGAAACTGATTCCATTCCCAATTCAGGTATNCGTTTANAAGAAGTGGTTTTATTTCAACCCCTTAGATTTAAAAGTATGAATGAATTACGCAAGTATGTCATTTTAAGAAATAGAACATTACGTGTATATCCCTATGCTAAGTTGGCTGCTGACCGCTTGGATACTTTAACTTTACGATTAGAGAAAATTAAGAAAAGGCGTCAAAAGAAAAAATATATCAAGCGAATTGAAAAATTTATTTATGATGAATTTGAAGTTGAACTTAAAAAACTTTCTCGTTCTCAAGGACGTATCCTAATTAAATTAGTTCACAGACAAACTGGAGAAACCACACATGAGCTGATTAAAGTATTAAGAAATGGTTGGAAGGCAATGATTTATCAAACTACCGCTTCATTATTTAAACTTTCATTAAAAGAAACTTATGATCCTGAGATTATTTACGAAGATTTTTTGATTGAAGATATTCTCCAACGTGCCTATGGAGATGGCCTTATTGAACTTGATCCAACAGCTTTGTCGTATAACTTAGACAGTCTTTATACTATTTGGAAAGAAGAAAAGAATCCATTAACAAAGGATTGAAATTTGATATAATGCTTATCTTAAAACAGAATTTTTTAAAAAATTCAAATTTAAATAATGTGCAAAACATACAAATGATGAACCTATCACTGTATTTAAAATTTCCCAAGTTTCAGTAAAATCTAGTTTTCCAATCAAAATAAAAGCAAAACCTANAATAGCAAAAAGTAATGGTTTTATTTTATGATGCTTTTTTTTATAACTAGGCCATAGAGAGGAAATGATAAAAAATAATCCAAGAATTATAAAAAACCACTCTAGGTATTGATTATCAAGAAATCGTAAACTATTCAATGATGAAAATGAAAGTATTATGGGTATGCTTATGCAGTGAAAAGCACATAAAAAAGAAGATGTAGATGCAATAATATCAATAGATAAGATTTTGGTTTTCATTTACTTAGTTTAAGAAATCTTGTTAATTTTCTTTCTTTGTTTGTAATAATTTCTTTTTTCCGGTATTAAAATCTTTGATGATTTCAGCTCGGTCATATTCTTCACCTAATGCATTATAAGCTATGTAAGTTAACTTATTATCAACAACATTAATAACTTGAAAAAACTGTGTTTGCTCCGCGGAACTATCTAATTGGTACCCATCTTTTAAATAGGTTTGAATATGTTCTTTATCCAGGTAATATTGTTTTGGACCACTAACTGATGTTACATAAATAGTCCCCAAATTTTCGGATTCCTTGTTTGTTGAAATTTTTGGAACATGACCACGAGCATAAGTATGGTCATGACCATTTAGCACTAAATCGACATTATATTGATCAAATAATGGTTTCCATTTTTTACGAGCATATTTGAAATCACGACCTGCTGCAGGTGAAAAAACCGAATGATGAGATGTAACAATATTCCATTTTGCAGTAGATGTTTTTAATTGTTGTTCTATGTAATTGGTTTGTTTTTCAAGTATGCCGTTTGAATTAAGAACAATAATCCTGATATCTTGATAATCTACAGTATAAACTGTCTCGTGTAATTTTTCATTTAACTCTTCCACTAGAGGCAATGTAAACTGAGGTCTCCATTGAATGGCTAGTTTTCTTTCATCTTTATTATTTAAAGGTTGGAATTCATGGTTTCCTACTACAGGAATTGCTGTCCATTGACTATGAATAAAACCTCCTGCTTTATACCATTGTGCCCATTCGTAATCACTATGAGCGGTATTTATAAGGTCACCAGCATGAATAACGAATGACGCGTTTGGGGCCTTTTGATAAGCCATACGTATAACACGTGACCAATGAGATAGTACATCGTTCTGAGCATCCCCAAAATACACAAATTTAGTTGGAGCATATTCTTCTTTAGCTGTTTTAAATTGAATCCATTCGGACCAATATTTAATACCATCTCCAACCCTGTAAGCATAAAGTTTATCGGGTTGAAGTTTTTGAAATACTACACTATGATAATGAACATTTAGAGAATTATTTCCCTTGTAAAGTCCTAAATCAAAAGGTTCTGTTATGGCCTTATAACGAATAGTTTTTTTAACAAAACTTGAGTTTACCGTAGCTTCAGCAATCTGAGCAACACCATTTTTTATACTACTATCAGTTCTCCAGGTAACCGCTCTTGATGTTGCAGGATTTCCAAAAAATGTCAATATAATCCTGTCAGGATTTTTACTTGGGATTTCCCAATGATGAAGTCCCTCATGATGATTTTGACCAAACACATAATGAAAAGTCAGAAAAATAAAAAAACTGATCATGCAAAATCTTTCAAATAAAAATTTATCAGGTTTTGACAAAGTGATTGACGATAAAACGTGATCTATTTTAAAATTATTTTTTAAAAACAAAATTATTTTCTAGGGATTGTAGGGAAAAGAAGAGTGGTGTAAATCAATTTTTAAACTTCCATTAACTAATTGGTAACCAAAAGTATATTCAACCTTTGCTTCATTTCCATCTAAATCAGTAAAAAAGTAGTTTCCCATTGCAAGAGCTCTATTTTCCTCCAAGATAAAGCCGGTGTTCTCAAATCTCACCTTTGTCCATGGATTTATAGCAAATCCCTTGTCTTCAGCACATGCTCTGTCATCTCCTGCTATAAAATAGGATGTGGCTTCTGCTTTGGTTGGTCTAAATTGTTGTTGAGCACATTTTGTAGGTTTAAATAAAACGGTACTTTCTCCAAAACAATAATGTTTATCTAAGAATTCACTTGCAAAAGTTTCACATTCGGTCCTATTATCTTTTAAAGAACCAATTTTTACTACACCTTCTCCCCATTGATTTTGGGCATTTATAATATGTTGTTCAGTTATCATAACACAAATTTTTAAATTATAGTTTAGTAGCATAAAATCTTAACTTATATTTGTATATGCTACGTAGTTGCAAATATAAAACTTTAACATTTTTAAGCAACTAAGTAAATCAAAAATTGAAAATGAAATCAATTAGAAAAACAAAATCATTAAAAGCAATCCTTGATTTCTTTGAAAATAAAGAGGAAGCCATAAGTGCAATTGATTTGGTAGAGCATTTTCAAGATGATATGAATAAGACAACAGTATACAGAATTTTAAAGCGTTTAGNGGAAATAGNNACACTACATGTTTTNAATGGAAAAGATGATTTTCGTTGGTATGCNATNCGAAAATACACCTCATCATATCAACAATCAGAAACACATCCCCATTTTAAATGTAATGATTGCGGTAAAACAAAATGTTTAGATCAAGAACTTTTTATCCCACCTTTACCAAATCACAAAATCCTAACTGCAGAACTTCTTCTAACTGGTCAATGTGAGGATTGTCTTTCTTAGTTTTTAATTTAAAAACAAAGGATGGAAGAAAATTTTAAAATGGTAGCCAAAACCTTTTATGGTTTTGAACAGATTTTAGCNAAAGAGCTTCGATTGTTAGGAGCTCAGCATGTCAAAGCAGGAAATCGCATGGTCTCTTTTGTTGGCGATTTGGGGTTTATGTATAAAGCAAACCTTTGTTTGCGAACTGCTTTAAAAATTCTTAAACCAATTCATGCTGCTNAGGTGGAAGATGAAGAAGCATTATATCAATTNTTTTATAATTTTAATTGGGGGGATTATCTAGATTTAGATTCTAAATTTGTAATTGACAGCGTGGTCAATGGTACAATTTTTAAACACTCTCAGTTTGNTTCTCAAAAAGCCAAAGACGGTTTGGTTGATCAATTTAGAGATCGTCATAATGAAAGACCAAGTGTTGATCTAAATCGACCCGATCTACGAATCAATCTTCACATTCAAGAAGATTTTTGTACTATTTCTTTAGACAGCTCTGGAGCATCCTTACATCATAGAGGTTATCGAACAGCCACTAATATCGCNCCCCTAAATGAGGTACTTGCAGCTGGACTGATTCAGTTATCCGGCTGGAAGGGCAATTCGGACTTTTTGGACCCAATGTGTGGTAGTGGAACTTTAGTTATTGAAGCAGCCATGTTTGCTTGCAATATTCCTGCAAACATAAATAGAAAAGTATTTGCTTTTGAAANATGGACAGATTGGGATGCTGATTTATTTGAAAAAATTCAAGAGAGTCAACTCAAGAAAGTAAAAAATCCATTAATCCAAATTAATGGTTCTGACAAGGCTCCTTCAGCTATTGAAAAGGCTTTAATCAATATTGAAAATGCAAATTTGGNTGATTTTATAAAAATAGAAAAAAAAGACTTTTTTCAGTTAGAAAAAGAAACTTCAGGGCCATTACATATTTTAACAAATCCTCCTTATGGTGAACGAATGGAAGGTGATATAAACGCCCTTTATCAAGGCATTGGCGATACCTTTAAGCAGAGTTTTCCTAANACACATGCATGGATTATAAGTTCAAATATGGATGCAATTAAATGTGTTGGATTGAGGCCAAGTAGAAAAATAAAACTCTTTAACGGTAAGTTAGAATCTAAATTACTGTACTACCCAATTTATGAGGGAACAAAACGAATTCATAAGCTAAATAAATACTAGTTACTTTTTAAACTTAAAAGGAATCCTGTAGGTAAGAGTATAGTTAAAACTTGTACCAAACTTATTTTCTTCCGTCTTTTTATTAAATCCTGGTATATATATATTGTCAAAGTTGTCAGGTAGAGTATCGCTCAGTAGACGATTTAGTCTAAGACTTAGGCCAAAATAAATATTATTGAGTACTTCAACCTTAAAACCAGCAACAAACTCAAGCCAGAATGCATTTAAATTTTGGCGCTCACCTGTTGAAAATCCCGAATTTATTTGTATTTCAGATTCTTCCCAAAAAGGACTTCGATCTAAAAGCATATAAGAATTTAAAAATTGATTATGACTACTAGAAGCGAGTCTTAAACCCAATACTATTTGATTATCCATTCCTTTCCAATTATCAAACATATTATAGTCAAATCCTAATTTATAATAGTTTCCTTTAGTAGTAAAATTGACTTGTTCGACTTGCTTAGTAACTTGCTCATTTCCAACTTCAGCGGATATATATAGGTCTTCACTGATTCTAAAATCTGCAACAGCTTCAAAACCTTGGAAGTCTTTGGTGGCTTGAGATCGAACTATACGAAATAAATCTACTCCAAAGCGTAAACTAAGGGGAGGTTTAGATTTTAAATCTAAGCTATCAGCTGGATCTAAAACAGCTGTGGCTGATTCTTGTCCATTTATAGTTAGCGTACCTATGAAAATACTAATATAAAATACCCAGGTGTGCTGAGGTTTCATCTGAAATGGTGTCTTTAATAATTACAGCTCCTTTGACCCAATTATCTCCTGAATTCAAAATCAAAATTGGTGATTCTTTCAAAATAAAGTTAGCACGATAGCCGCAGGCTCCATTAATAAATTGATCCTTTCGTTCGTAAATTATTTGTAAGGTATCAATGTTTTGATTTTCATTACCGTTATTAGTGATAAATTCAAATTGAGTAAATGATTGGGTCAGCTTTAGTGGTAGGCTTAGTGAATCGGTTGAACTTTGTGAAAGTTGTTTTTCTGTTCCAATTGGCCTGATAAAAAATCCTGGGGGAGTGGTGCGATTGCCACTATCTATATCTAGCATTAAAACTATCATATCAGGATTTCCTACTACAGTTGAAATACAGATATCATCCTTTTCACACTTGGTAAAAACACCAAGACAAACGAAAATCAAAACTATTTTAAGCTTGAGCGATTTCATCGGAAGATTTAATTTGTAAAAGTACAACATTTTCTACATGATGGGTCTGAGGAAACATATCTACGGCCTGACTTTTTACCACCTGATAGCTTTCTTTCATAAGATATAGATCTCTTGCTTGTGTTGCACTATTGCAACTGATATAAACTATACGTTTNGGAGCAAGTTTAATCAACTGTGCGATTACATTTTTATGCATTCCATCGCGAGGAGGGTCTGTAATTACAACATCGGCCTTACCATACTTATTTATAAAGGAATCATTAAAGCAGAATCTCATATCTCCCACCTCAAAAGTGGCATTTTCAATATTATTTAATTTTGCGTTTTTATTTGCAGCGCTTATAGCTTCGGGAATAGATTCAATTCCAATTATTTGCCTACACTGATGAGCTAAGCTCAAAGCAATAGTTCCTGTCCCAGTGTATAAATCATAAACTATATTGTGAGGCTGGAGTTGAGCAAAATCTTTAGCTATAGCGTAAAGTGCACTCACCTGTTTTGGATTGGTTTGATAAAAAGATTTGGCAGTAATTCGAAACTTTAATGAACCCAAAGATTCAGTAATGTATTCGTTTCCACTATAGCATATTATTTCTTGATCATATAAACTGTCGTTACCTTTTTTATTTATGGAATAGAGAAGTGAAGTAACTTGTGAGAATTCTTCTTTAATAAAGTTTAAGAGAAGCTCTATTTTCTCTTTTCGTTCTTCAAAAAACTGGATAAGAACCATGACCTCACCTGCCAAAGTATTTCTTATCATAAGTGTTCGCAAAAAACCCTTTTGATCTCTTGTATCGAAAAATGACATTCCTTTTTCAATTGCAAATGCTTTAATTGAATTTCTAATTTTATTAGATGGATCTGCCTGAAGATGGCATTTTTTTAAATCTACAATTTTATCCCACATATTTGGCTTGTGAAACCCCAAGCCATCTCGTTCAATTTCTTTTTCTTCTTTAATCTCTTGTGGGGTTAACCAACGTTTATTTGAAAAAGAAAATTCCATTTTATTTCTATAGAAATAAGGGTTTTCAACACCTAGAATAGGAAGAACTTCATGTGTTTCTATTTTTCCAATATGGAGGAGGTTATGTAAAACACCTTTTTCCTTAAATCTAAGTTGGGCCGCATATGAAAGATGTTGCCATTTGCAACCACCACAAACACCAAAATGTTCACAAGGTGGATCTGTCCGATCTATTGAGGTTTTAACCCAGTTTAGAGGTTCTGCCTCAAAAAATCCTCTTCTTTTTTTGTAAACTCTAACATCCACAATATCGCCAGGAACCACATTCTTAATAAAATAAACAGCACCTTTTTCAGATTTAGCGACCCCCATTCCATTTGAGTTGATGTCAATAACATTTAAAGCTTTTTCGGTTCTATTTATTCTTTTTCTTGACATGCTGCAAATGTAGTAGGCTTAATATAATAAATCACTATCTCAATTGCTTTTTGAGAACTAATATTTCTTACTTTTGATTGGTGAGTTATTCATATTTAAATAGCTTAAAATAGATCCTGTATGCAGGCAACTTTAAATTCAACAAATTTTATNGATCTAGAGCTAGAACACGGTGCTCATGATTANCATCCTATACCAGTAGTATTAGAACGTGGTGAAGGAGTNTATCTTTGGGATGTGGAAGGCAAAAAATATTTTGATTTTTTGTCAGCTTATTCTGCTGTAAATCAAGGGCATTGTCATCCTAGAATTATAAATGNATTAAATAAACAAGCTGAAACTTTAAACTTAACTTCGAGNGCTTTTCACAATAATAAGTTGGGCAGNTACATGAAGTACGTTACNAATTATTTTAATTATGAACGNTTATTACCNTCAAATACTGGAGCTGAAGCAGTTGAAGCNGCAATAAAAATTACTCGTAAATGGGGTTATGAGATTAAAGANATACCTGAANACAAAGCTGAAATNATAGTTTGTTCACAAAATTTTCATGGGAGAACATCAACTATTATATCATTTTCTAGTGATCCAGTTTCTAAAACTAATTTTGGACCCTATTCAAAAGGATTTATAATGATACCTTATAATGATTTAGATTCATTAGAAATAGTTTTAGAGACACATCCCAATATCGCTGGATTTTTGGTAGAACCCATACAGGGAGAAGCAGGTGTTTTTACTCCAGATAATAACTTTATAAGAAAAGCAAAGAAGTTGTGTTCTGAATTCAATGTATTGCTAGTGGCTGACGAAATTCAGACTGGAATCGGACGAACAGGATCTTTATTGGCAGTCTGCGGTAAATGTAGCTGTGAAGGGCACTGCGAACAACAAAAGCAAACCTTCACAAGACCTGATATATTAATTCTCGGTAAAGCAATTAGTGGAGGAACTTATCCTGTATCAGCTGTTTTATGTGATGATAATATTATGGATGTAATCAAACCTGGTCAACATGGAAGTACTTTTGGAGGAAACCCAATGGCCTGTTCCGTTGCGATGGAGGCCCTTGAAGTTATCCGCGATGAAAAATTGACACAAAATGCTCGTAGATTAGGTGAACTCTTTAGGACAGAAATGCATTCCTATATTGAAAACAGCTCCATAGTTTCGAAAGTTCGCGGGAGAGGATTACTCAATGCAATAGTTATTAATGATAGTGAGAAAAGTAATACTGCATGGAATATATGTTTAAGGCTTAAGGAAAATGGCTTATTAGCAAAACCAACTCATGGTAATATCATACGTTTTGCACCTCCCTTGGTTATGAATGAAAACCAATTAATAGAGTGTATTAGTATTATTACTAATACATTAAAATCTTTCGAATCCTAATTAAACTCAACCTAGAATGAATATCTATTTTGACAATGCTGCAACAACCCCTTTAAGAAAAGAAGTTATTACTACCATTTCTGATGTAATGGAAGATTGTTTTGGNAATCCATCTTCAACTCATTCCTATGGAAGAAAAGCAAAAGCATATGTTGAAACTGCCAGAAAATTAATTGCTAAGCAAATAAATGCAGCCCCAAATGAGATTATCTTTACTTCTGGAGGAACAGAGTCAGATAATATGATATTACATTGTGCTGTAAAAGATTTANGTGTAAAACGAATTATTTCTTCTAAAATAGAGCATCATGCAATTTTACATGCTATGGAAGCATTAGAACAATTGTTTGGTATCGAAATAGCTTACGTAAAAACAGATAAGAAAGGGGTTATAGATCTGGGCGATTTGGAATTATTACTTAAAGACGAAAAGAAAAAAACTTTAGTTTCCTTAATGCATGTAAATAATGAAATTGGAAATGTACTTGACTTACAGAAAGTAGGTGATTTATGTAACGAGTATAAAGCTTTTTTTCATACTGATGCTGTTCAAGGAATCGGCCATTTCACTTTTAACATGGAGACACTTCCTATTGATTTTCTGTCAGCTGCAGCACATAAATTTCATGGCCCTAAGGGTGTAGGATTTTCATTTGTAAGACAAAAAACAGGTTTGCAACCTTTTATATACGGAGGAGCTCAAGAAAGAGGAATGCGAGCAGGAACTGAATCTGTTCACAATATAGTAGGAATGAGTAAGGCTTTGGAATTGGCTTATGAAAATTTAGATATTGAACGCCAAAAAGTATTAGAACTGAAAACCTATTTTATTGATCAAATTATTACTTTATTTCCGGAGGTGAAGTTCAATGGGATGTGNAATGATCCATCAAAAAGCACCTATACTCTGGTCAATGTAGCCTTGCCAATCCCAGAGGAAAAGGCATTGATGCTTGATTTTCATCTGGATTTAAACGGAATAGCATGTTCAAAAGGAAGTGCTTGTCAATCTGGAAGTCAATCTGGATCTCATGTNCTCNAATGTCTTNGANCNAAAGATCATGAAAATTGGCCTTCTTTACGTTTTTCTTTTTCAATCTTAAATTCAAAAAAGGAAGTTGACCACTTGATTAATGTGCTTAAGGATTTTTAGCTATTCTATTTTGAATTGCTTGTCTAATCAACTTTTTTATTTTTTTTTCTATATAAGTCCATTTCTAGTTTAGACAAATTTCCTGCCATGTCTTCAGCTTCTATGGTCAATCGATGTAAAGCTTCATCGAATGACAAATCATTTAAATCGTAAATCAAAGAGTTATTTTTAGGTTCATGTTCAAAAAGAATCCACTTCCCATTTATTTCCCCACGAAAAGATTTGATTCCAGAATAGTCATCGGTNAGATTTATTTTTAGGTAATTTAATGAACTTATCCATTGATNTTTTTTNAAATTTAAAGGNTTGATAATTGGAGCTAAACTATCACGNCTGATTATAAANGTTCCAAGGGTTTTGGATTTCCCAATCCATTTTCCTTCTTTTTTTTTATTGCTAAAAAAGTAGGGCTCTCCTTTAGAATTTAGCATTGCAATAAAAGATTGACTATTAATTAAACTATCTTTTTTGGGAATTTCAAAACTCACCTCAAAAGGTTTTTGAAGAGGGTAAATATTTTCTCCTATAATAAGTTTTTCATCTTGATTTTGGATTAACAAAGGAATTGAGTCAAAGAAACTATTTTTAGGAAAGAATGCTGTTTTATTTTTAAAATCAAACAAATAATCTTTGTTTGGATCAAGAAATTTATTTTTTGATAATTCCATTTCAATTTGCTCTTTACCTGTAATATATGCTTCTAGATAACTTTTGTTTCCATTATAATCACTAACCTCTATTTTAATTTGATAGGACTTTCCAGGTAAGATTTTCATTTCGCCATTGGATTTATTCCTATTTAGAAAACTTACGTTTTGTGATGGGTGTGAAAAAAAACGTTGAATTCTTCTCTTTTTTTGAATGTACTCTTTGTAATCAATTAAAAGATTAATGAATTTAGAATCGTTGAATGATATTTGATCCATTCTATATTCGAATTCAGGTACTCCATTTAGCCAAATAGAGACTTTGTAGACCCCATTTTTATTGTAAGATAAATCTTGCCTGTCAAATAAACGTAAACCTACATTTACCTTTCCTCCTAAGTGNATTCCAGCTGTAGTATAAACACTNTCATTTTTTTTCATTAAACGATATTCTTTCCTTTCACTTTCTGGATTAATGCCATCGTACAAAAAAAAGTTTTGAATTTGTGGTCGTTTACTATCTAAAACTTTAAATGGGTAATACATTGGGTTAATTGGAGTTTGATCCTTTGAATTTCTTACTTCAAAATGTAAATGTGGACCATTTGATCCTCCAGTATTTCCAGAAAAACCAATTAACTCACCTGACTTTACTTTCAATACTTCTGCTTTTGGAAATGTTTGAATGGAGTACGATTCTTTTTCATACTGTTTCTCTTTTACATAAGCTTCAATTTTGGGAGCAAATTTTTTGAGATGTGCATATACTGAAGTTGTACCGTCGTAATGTTTGATATATATGGCTTTCCCATACCCACTAGTACTTATACGAATTCTGTTAATCCAACCGTTTTTCACACTTTTTACTTTAAGTCCCTGTCTTCCCTCGGTACGAATATCAATACCAGCATGAAAGTGATTACTTCTGAATTCTCCAAAAGTTCCTGAGAGTTTGATTGGAATTTCTATAGGACTAACCCATTCCTTATTTTGCTGACTAAATATAAAAGTATGTAATCCACAAAAGAAAAAAATCAGTCTATATAGATGATTTTTGGAGATAATTCGCATATCCTGCAATATAAAAATGAATTTTTTTTTAATCTAATTTTAAAATCTAAAACTACTTTGAGATTAAAGTTATAAAACAGTTAAGCGAGTTATACTGAATCAGAAAAGATTCTATAAATTTGTTTATTAAGTTTTTGTTTATAGATCGATATGGATACTCAGAAGCCCTCGGACATTTTAATTTTAGAGTCAAAAATAATTGTTCTGCTTAACAAGCTAAAAGAGAACCATCTTGATTTAAAGACACTTAAAGATAAAAATTCAATTTTAGAGTTGCAAAAAAAAGAGCTTGAAGACCAAATTAAAAGTTTAAAAGAAGAAAACAAATCCCTTAAAATTGCAAACAACTTATTGGGTAGTAATGAAGGAAAAACACAAACGAAAGCAAAAATAAATAGTCTAATTAAAGAAGTTGACTATTGTATTTCTCAACTAACAGAAATGAATTAATATGAGTGATCAATTAAAAATAAAATTGACGATAGCAAATAGAGTTTATCCATTAACTATTNCCCCTGAGCAAGAGGGATCCCTNCGNGCATCTGCAAAAAAAATAGAAGCAACAATTCNNCAACTCGAAAAAAATTATGCTGTTCGTGATAAGCAAGATGTTCTTGCTATGTGTTCACTTCAGTNTGCAGCTCAATTGGAAAAGTACAAGAAGAAGGTTATATCTAGTCCAATAGATTCAGATGATAAAGTTCAAGAGCTGATTGATCTAATTGATATCCACATGACAACATATTAACTTATCTTTGAAACTAAATAGAAACTACCTGTATTAGTATTTTTTGATAAACTCAACGAGCTTTTAATTCAGAGAGGTGAGTTTCNTTTGTAAAAGCATGCTACCCTTGAGTAGACCCTTGAGCATTGGTGTAGCCTCAAACTTGATTTTTAGGAGTTTATACAAAAAACGCGCTAATGCAGGTTTTTTTAAAAAATAGTAAATAGAAATTTATTTACAGGATAGTGTAAATCAAACCCGCTATAGCTCCACCTGTAAATGGTCCTAAGATTGGAANCCAACTATAAGCCCAGTCAGCNTCTTTGTTTTTTCTCGGAAGTAATTGATATACTAAACGNGGTCCAAAATCACGTGCAGGATTTATTGCATAACCAGTAGTCCCNCCTAAAGCAANACCAATTACCCAAACTAATATTCCTATNGGAAGTGCATCCAAAGCACCTAGGCCGAAGTTTTCAACTTCAGANCCTACAATACTAATATTTGGACTNACAATNAANAGGGCTCCAAAAACAAGNATAAAAGTCCCTATAGCCTCACTAAAGAAATTATTTTTAAAATTTCGAATAGCNGGTCCAGTNCAAAATGTACTTCTAACAGCTNCTTCATCAGAAGTTACNNTGTGATGNTCAATATAGACAATATAAGAAAGCCAGCTTCCCAACATTGCACCTAATAACTGTGCAGCAAAGTAAGTTGGTACTAATGACCATGAAAATTTACCAGCAAAAGCTAATCCTAATGTAACTGCTGGATTTAGATGTGCACCACTAGATTGTGATGAAACAAAAACTCCTGCAAAAACTGCAAATCCCCANGCACTNGTTATAAGAAGCCATGGGGTTTGATCAGATGCANTAGTTTTTTTTAAATTAACATTGGAAACNACNCCTGCACCTAATAAAAGCAATATTGCNGTTCCTATAAATTCTGCTAAAAAAGGGTGTAAAATCATAATTGGTATTTTTTTAAAATTACATTAAATTTTTTAAGTTCTTCTCTAATCCATAGATCATCTTTTTTCATCTCTTTACTCATAATTTTAACTACTTTNAGAGCAATTTTTTCTGTTTCATAGGCATCTAGGAATAAACATCGAGTCCTTCTTGCTAGTATATCTTCCAATGTTACTGCCATTTCTTCTCTTATTGCCCAAATAACTTGGTTTTTTGAAATAAATATTTTATCAGAAAGCGAATTATTTCCTTTTTTTGAATCTANANCATAAACTTTTTCTGATTCTGTTCCATAAAAATGATAGGGNTTNTTGAAATCTGTATTAAAATCATTTCCAAATATAGCCAGTGATTCAGTATTACATTTTCTATCTGGTAATCCTCCAACCATTTGAATTGTATTGACTGTATCTTCTGCCATTTTTCGATAGGTAGTCCACTTACCACCCAATACACTAACTAATCCATTGGTACTAACAATTATTTTATGATGCCTAGAAACTTCCTTCGTACTTTCCTTTTTATTTTCATTTGCTGCCAAAGGCCTTAGACCTGCGAAAATACTTTTTACATCTTTACGCCTTGGTTTTCTAGTCATATAGGTACTTGCATTTTCTAAAATAAAATTAATTTCTTCTTCAAGGGGTATAGGTTCTTCTAGAGCATTATCTATCGGTGTATCAGTTGTTCCTACAACTACCTGACCGTTCCATGGAACTGCAAATAATACACGACCATCTGTGGTATGTGGAACCATGATAGCGTGATCTCCTTGTAAGAAGGATTTATCAATTACTAAGTGAACTCCTTGAGAGGGACGAATCATTTGTTTTGCATCAGGGTTGTCCATACGCATAACTTCATCAGAGAAGACACCTGTTGCATTAATTATAACCTTACCCTTTATGAGATGTGATGATCCATTTATTTTATCTGCTACATGAACTCCGCTTAGCATGTTATTATTCTCTTTTTCAAGCCCAGTTACTTCAAAATAATTCAATAAGGTAGCTCCTTCTTTATCAGCAGTAAGTGCTAGACTAATAGCCATTCGTGCATCGTCAAATTGTCCGTCGTGGTAAATTACACCTCCTCGAAGTCCATCTTTTTTAACATTAGGAAGATATTGTAAGGTTTCTTCTTTACTTAAAATAGTTGAAGCCCCCAATCCTAATTTACCTGCCATCATATCATACACTTTCAGCCCAATTCCATAAAATGGACTACTCCACCAATCATAAGACGGTATAACAAAACTTAGATCGCGAACTAGATGTGGAGCATTTTTTCTCATTATACCCCTCTCTCTAAGTGCTTCTATTACTAAAGAAATATCGCCGTTCTGTAAATATCGAACACCTCCGTGCACTAGTTTTGTACTACGTGAAGATGTTCCTTTGGCAAAATCGTGTTTTTCAAGAAGTAAAGTTTTATGTCCTCTATTTGCCGAATCTACTGCAATTCCAAGACCTGAAGCACCACCTCCAATAATGATAACATCCCAATTTTGTTCTAATTCAAGTTCTTTTAGATTTTTACTTCTATTCATTTTTAGTATTGTGATTAGTCAGTTTCCCAATACGTTTATTCCAAAGATCAATTGTTTTTTGGGTAGTTGAATTTGAATTTGGGGAAAATTTTTGATCTATTGACCAGATCTCGACTAAACTCTCTACAGATTCCCAATATCCTGTTGCTAGACCAGCAAAAAATGCAGCTCCAATAGCTGTAGTCTCAGTGGTTTTAGGGCGAATGACATCAGCTTTTATTAAATCAGCTTGTGTTTGCATGAGTAAATTGTTATTACTCGCACCTCCATCAACCTTTAGTGATTTGAAGGTTGTATTGGCATCTTTTTGCATTTCAATCACAATTTCTCTAACTCTTAAAGCAATAGCTTCAAGTGCAGCAAGTGCGATGTGTCCTTTTTGAGTTCCCCTAGTAATTCCTAAAATAGATCCTGTCGCATGCGGGTCCCAATAAGGTGCACCTAATCCTGCAAGTGCAGGAATGAATGTAACTCCTCCGTTATTTTGCACTGTTTGGGCTAAAGCTTCTATCTCACTAGCATCATTTATCATTCCGAGTTGATCTCTAAGCCATTGAACAACTGCTCCAGCAACAAATACACTTCCTTCTAGTGCATAATTTACCTTTCCATTAATTTGGTAACCGATGGTAGTCAGCATTTTGTTTTTTGAAANAACAGGAGTAGTTCCAGTGTTCATAATACAGAAGCAGCCGGTTCCATAAGTATTTTTAACATCTCCAGGTTCAATACACATTTGACCAAAAAGTGCAGCTTGCTGATCACCAGCAATTCCTGCTATCGGAATGCAATGATTAAAAAGACTGAGTTCTGTTTCTCCGACTTTTTCTGAACAAGAGACTACTTTAGGGAGTAATGCCCTTGGAATGTCTAATGTTTCAAGGAGTTCATTATCCCATTTAAGTTCATGGATATTAAAAAGTAATGTTCTGCTAGCATTTGTCATATCTGTGACATGGACTTGACCTTTCGTAAGATTCCAAATAAGCCAACTGTCAACTGTACCAAAAGCTAGTTCTCCTTGCTCCGCAGCTTTTCTTAATTCTGGATCTTGGTCTAAAATCCATTTGATTTTTGTTCCAGAAAAATAAGCATCTAGTATCAATCCTGTTTTTTCGTAGAATTGCTTTTCCTTGCCTTCTTTTTGTAGATTTTCACAAATTCCTGAGGTCCTTCTGTCTTGCCAAACAATTGCATTGTGGACTGGTTTTCCTGTTTTTCGATTCCAAATTAGAGTTGTTTCTCTTTGATTGGTAATACCCATAGCATGAATTTGTACAGGCTTAATCTTTGAGGTTTCCAAAACTTCATTTATAGCTTTGAGTTGTGTTTCCCAAATTTCTACTCCGTCATGTTCAACCCAACTTTCTTTCGGAAAATATTGTGTAAACTCGTNTTGAGAAGTTCCTTTGGTGGCTCCATTATGATCAAAAATTATGGCTCTAGAACTTGTGGTTCCNGCATCTATTGCCAAGATATATTTTTCCATTTATNTAAGATGAATATTTTTTTTTAAAAATAAGATTTTGAGTNGATNTTTAGACACTTTCTATTTTTATATATAGTATATGAAAACCCTTTATGAATACTATATGAACCGATTTCCCCTTTTTTATTAGTTGCTAAATAAGCAACTTGAAAATTTGGTTTCCCAATTTGTTTTTCTCGTATCCTTTTAATTGCTTCTTCACAGGCTTCTTGAGGACTTTTTCCTTGTTTCATTAACTCTACAATCAAAAAACTTCCAACAGTTTTGATCACTTCNTCTCCAAGACCAGTTGCAACAGCTGCACCCACAGTNTTGTCTACATAAAGTCCAGAACCAATAATTGGTGAATCTCCAACTCGNCCTTTCATCTTATATGCTGTCCCACTAGTTGTACAGACNCCTGAAATTTCNCCATCCCGATCAAAACATAACATNCCAATAGTATCATGATTTTCAANGTTTATTTCAGGTTTATATTTACTTTTTTTAAGCCATTCTTTCCAAGCTAATTTACTTTCATTTGTGAGTAAATCTTCTGCTTTGTAGCCTTGTTCAATAGCAAATTTTCTCGCTCCTTCTCCAGCGAGAATTACATGAGGAGTTTTTTCCATCACATCTTTAGCTAGTGCTGCAACATGAGTAATATTTTCTACTGCCATAACAGCACCGCAATCACCTTTGGAATTCATAACACAAGCATCCAAAGAAACATTTCCTTCTCTGTCAGGGGCTCCACCTTTTCCTACTGTTGTATTAAGTATATTAGATTCTTCGATTGCAACTCCTCTAACTGCTGCATTCAAAGAATCTGTTCCTTTATTTAATTCTTCACCAGCAACTCTAGTTGCCGATTTAACATTCCATGTGGCTACTGCAAAGGAATTATAATCAGAACTTAAAGGTATTTTTTTGAGTTTACTATCTTCATCTAATATAGTAGGTGAAATTAATAAACTAGAAACCCCCAATGTGCTTCTCTTTAAAAATGCTTTACGATTCATATTCTTCGAAAATAGAAACATTTTTTTTATATAAAAAATTGTGAACCTTAAATGTATAAGTCACTAATACTTTAATCATTAAATATTAAAATGTGATACTTTTTTTAGTTTTACATAAATAAAACACTTTTTTATGATAGTTGAAATCTGTTGCACCTCTTTACAGGGAATTAAAAATGCAGCTAAGGCTGGTGCTGATAGAATTGAGTTATGTTCTGGATTAGAACTTGGAGGTCTTACACCTTCAAAAGGTCTTGTTGAGCAGTCGGTAAAATTAGGGCTTTTAGATATTCATTGTTTGATTCGACCTCGCGCCGGACATTTTTCCTATTCTAAAGAGGAAGTTGAAATTATTGAACAGGATATTCTATTTGCGAGAGAAGTCGGGTGTAGAGGAATTGTAATTGGTGCACTAACAACTGATTTTAAACTCGATCTTTCTTTATTAAAAAGGTGGAAAATATTTGCAGGTTCAATGTATTTTACATTCCATAGGGCTATTGATGTAGTAATTGATCCATTTTCATCTATTAAGGAGCTAATTCAACTAAATGTTGATTGTATTTTATCCTCAGGACAAAAAGAAAAAGCAGTTGATGGAATAAATGAATTAAAATTATGGAATCAAAATTTTGGAAATCAAATTCATATTATGCCTGGCAGCGGGGTTAATAAAGAAAATTGTAAACTTTTTAAATCTGAAGGATTTGGGTCTTTACATCTTTCAGCATCAAAAAAAATACCCTCTATTTCTTTGCCTTTTGGAGTAAATTCAGAAATTTCTTTTTTAAAACAGGAATTAAGTGAATGCAATATTTCTAAAATTCAAGATGTAATAAATCTTGTAAAGTCTTAGTTAAAAAGTATAGCAACTCCACCGATAGCAGTGAATAAGAGTATAAGTTTCCTATAAATCTCATCCTCAATTTTTTTAACTAAGAAAACACCTGCAATCAGTCCCATAATAACAAAAGGAATTAATTTAAGACTGATAAGTATGGATTCAGAATTAATTGTTTTCCAACTCCAAATATGAAAAGGAACTTTAAAAGAGTTAATAAAAAAAAATAACCACGCTGCAGTTCCTATAAAATTATTTTTTGGAATTCGCATTGCAAGGAAATATATGTTTGAAAATGCACCTGCGAGATTTCCAATCATTGTAGTGAATCCTGCTAAAAGTCCCATTGAACTTGCAAAGCTCCAATGTGAAGGAACTGTTTTATCTTTTTTATTTTCCCAATAGTACATAAGCCCGACACTAAAGAGAATTATTAAAGCCATTCCATTTTTAAAAATACTTTCTGAGATATAATTCCCTCCAATAACACCTAAAAGAACTCCAAGAACCATCCATGGTAAAAGTTTAATAATATATTCTTTTTGAACGTGACGTTTATAGTAAGTTATTGCAAAGACATCGCCCACTAATAATAATGGCATCATAATACCAGTTGAGTTTTTTGCTCCATAAACAAGAGCTAATCCTGTGACTATAAGTGAAGCAATTCCTTTTATACCTGATTTAGAAATTCCAAGTAAAAAAGCACATATTGCAGCTATTATGTAATTTATAAGAGAAGGTTCTGGCAATGCGTATTTTTAATTTTATATTTAAAATATACTCATCAAATCAATTAGACCATTCATCTATAGCTTTTTTATTCATTCTTACATAATCCTGATTTCCAGCTTTAGTTGCCAGTTTAAGTGATGTTTGAGAAGCAACTATTGCAGCTTCTGTTTCATTTAACTCAATTAAAATAAGTGCTTGTTGACGATACATCCAATATTTATCATCATCCATTTTTATTGCTTTTGCTATCCACTTTTTAGCTTTATTTAAATCGCGACCAGTTTCCCTAAAGTAGACAGCTGCGCTATAATAATCTCGGGATTTTGGCTCTCCTTCCATTGTTTTTTTTATAGACGCCATTGTCTTTGCTTCAGTTGGAACTTCAAGCTCTAATCCAGCTTGAGTATTTTCCCATTTAAAATTTAGGATTGCACCATTTTGATTCAAATCATCGATTGATATTGTAAAGCTCTCTACTTTGTTTGATAAATTTGTAACTGATGACTCAGCAACTGCTGCTACTGCATCAGATTCCCATTTTTCTGGTAAACCACCATTGTCTGTTTTTGTATAGAAGAAAACTTCCCACATAGAAACACCAGGACGAATAAAAATAGCATATTTACCAGCGACTAAACTATGTCCACCAACGACAACATCATCACTAAATTCAATAGTTGTATTTGCGTTTGCACCAGCTCTCCAAATTTCTCCATAAGGAACTAGATCTCCCATAATGTTTCGGTTTCGCATTGCAGGTCTTGAATATTTTATTGTAACATTTGTTAATCCAACTACTTGCTCAACAATACTTAAAGGACTTGGTTGTGGTGTTTTAATTTGTCCATAACTAAAGGCGCTATAAATACAAATTATAAGGATTATTTTTTTCATTTTTTTAAGTTTTTTCAAATATACCTTATTATCTCCCAAAAGAAGAATCTTAAGATTGTTGAATATTATTTTAATTACATAAAAACTCATGTTTAATAATTTTTAATATTCATTAAACATTTTATATGTTTGCAAAAAAAAATTCATGAAGATTTATAGATTAGAAAAAGTCCAGCATTTACCTATTACAAAGGAAAAAGCCTGGGACTTTCTTTCTGATCCAAAAAATTTAAAAACGATCACACCAGATTATATGGGGTTTAAAATTCTTAGTGGAGATGTACCGAATATGTATGCAGGACAAATCATTCAATACATTGTTACTCCCATATTTAATATTCCTCTTAAATGGGTTACAGAAATAACTCATGTCAAAGAGGGCGAATATTTTGTTGATGAACAGCGTTTTGGACCTTATTCTTTATGGCATCACAAACATTTTTTAAAATCTATTAAAAATGGTGTTGAGATGATAGATATAGTTGACTATAAAATCCCTTTTGGTTTTTTGGGTCGACTTATTCATCCTTTTTTAGTAAGGCCAAAACTGAATGAAATTTTTGAATATAGAAAAACAGCTTTAATTGAACTTTTTGGAAAATACAAGGTATGATAGAAAATAAAAATATATTGATAATTGGTGGAAGTTCAGGAATTGGACTTGCTTTAGCTGAAATTTTGTCACCTAAAAATAATATTTATGTTGCAAGTAGATCAAATGAAAAGGTACAGCATCTTAATATTAGACATATAAATTTTGATGCTACACAGGAAGAATTAGATACAAGTGAACTACCAGATCATTTAGATGGCTTCGTATACTGCCCTGGAAGCATTAACTTAAGGCCATTTAAGGGTCTAAAATTAGATGCTTTTCAAACAGATTTTGAAATCAATGTACTTGGAGCAGTTCGTTCACTCAAATCAGTTTTAGGACATTTAAGTGCAAGTGGAGATGCTGCCGTGGTTTTCTACAGCACTGTTGCTGTTCAAACAGGTATGCCTTTTCACAGTTCAGTAGCATCTTCTAAGGGAGCAATCGAAGGACTAACAAGATCTTTAGCAGCCGAATTTGCACCAAAAATCAGAGTTAATGCAATAGCTCCATCTTTAGTGAATACTCCCTTATCCTCAAAATTTTTGAATAATGAGGCGAAAATTGATAAAGCTAATGAGCGGCACCCTCTTGGAAGGATTGGGAACGCTTTGGAAATTGCTAAAGCAACTGCTTTTCTTCTTGGTGATGAAAGCAGTTGGATGACTGGGAGAGTATTACAATTAGACGGAGGTATAGGAAATCTGAAGACCTAAATATGGAAAAATATACCATTTTTTGGTTTAGGAGAGATTTAAGAATTTTTGATAATAATGGTTTTTTTAAGGCTCTGTCTTACAATGAAAAAGTAATTCCTATTTTCATTTTTGATGAAAATATTTTAAATAAACTTCCAAAGAGTGATGCACGTTTAGAGTTTATAATACAATCTTTGGGAACTATTCATAATGCTTTGAAGAGCAAAAGATCTAGCCTTGGAATGTATCATGGTGACCCTAAAGCTATTCTAAAAAAATTAATTAAGAAATGGGCAGTAAAAAGAGTTATTTGTAATGAGGATTATGAACCCTATGCAACTGAACGAGATGAATCTATTAAATTATTTCTTGCGGAACATGACATTTCCTTTGAGACATATAAAGATCAAGTAATTTTTGAAAAAGATGAGATCGTAAAAGATGATGGTACACCTTATAGAGTATACACACCCTATTCAAAGAAATGGTTAAGTAATTTTTCTGAAGCCTCTATACCTAATTATCCTTCAGAAAATCTTTTAAATCGACTCGCAGAAATTACTCAACCTAAACTCGAAATAAATAATTTAGGATTTGACCCTTCAGGAATTGTTTTACCTACTTATAAATTTAATGACGATATTATTTCATCTTATGAGGAAACTAGGAATTTTCCTAGTCTAGATCAAACAACCAGAATTGGAACTCATTTACGATTCGGAACATTGAGTGTTAGGGGAATGGTTAAAAAATCATATCAAATTCAAAATCCTACTTTTTTAAAAGAATTGATATGGAGGGAATTTTTTATGCAAATATTATGGCATTTTCCACACACAATGACGCGTAGCTTTAAACCTCAATATGATCGTATTGAGTGGCGAAATAATCCCACAGAATTTGAAAAATGGTGTCATGGGAAAACAGGTTATCCACTAGTTGATGCAGGAATGAGACAACTTAATCAAACTGGTTTTATGCATAATCGAGTTCGCATGTTAGTTGGAAGTTTTCTATGTAAACACTTGCTTATTGATTGGAGGCTTGGTGAAGCTTATTTTGCCGAAAAATTATTAGATTATGAAATGTCAAGCAATGTTGGAAACTGGCAGTGGGTAGCAGGTTGCGGAGTAGATGCAGCACCTTATTTTAGAATTTTTAATCCAACAGAACAAATAAAAAAATTTGATAAAAAACATAATTATATAAAAAAATGGGTTCCTGAGTATCAAGAATTATCATACCCACAGCCAATTGTTGAACATAAATTTGCCAGGGAGCGTTGTTTGACCACTTATAAATCTGCTCTTAATGTCCAGGCGAGTTGAGAAAAGAAATCTTCCTGAAAAAATTTGCTTTACATGTTCTCGGCCATTTTCATGGAGAAAAAAATGGAAGCGTGATTGGAATCAAGTAAAGTATTGTAGCAAAAAATGTAGAGTTGAAAAAAATAGATTATTATGAAGGTTGATTCAAAATCTGATAAAAAACCAACTGCTATGGTATGGCTCCGTTATGACTTACGAGCACACGACCAGAAATCATTTGCTTTAGCCGCCAAATCAGGATTAAAGGTTATAGCATATTATAGTTTTGACCCTCAACAATATAAAACAACTAAATGGGGATTCAAAAAAACAGATGCTTATAGAGCCAAATTTTTAATTGAAACCCTATCTGATCTAAAGAAAACCCTTAACGATTTAAATATTAGCCTCATTGTTGATAATATAGAACCATCAACTGGGATTGTAAATTGGGTAAAAACCCTAAATATTAAAGAGATTTATTTTCAAAAAGAATGGACTCAAGAAGAACGATTTGTAGAAGATAAACTTAGGTCTAATTTAGATTCAGAAATCAATTTACACTCTAATTATGACCAGTTTTTATTTCATCCAGAGGACATTTCTTTTAAATTAAACGATTTACCTGAGGTTTTTACTCAATTTAGGAAACAATGTGAAAAAAATTCTTTTGTTAGACAATTGACGGAAGAAATTTCCCCACTAAGTAAGGAAAATTTATTAGATCAAAGCTTTTCGATTCCAACTCTTATTGATCTTGGTTTAGACATTAAAAAGTCCAATCCTAATTCTGCATTTCCATTTAGTGGCGGAACTTCTCAAGCTAAACTTAGAACTCAACATTATTTTTGGGAGACTAAGAAGCTGTCTTTTTACAAGCAAACAAGGAATGGTCTAATTGGAGTTGATTATAGTTCCAAATTTTCAGCATGGTTGGCAAATGGATCTATTTCACCACGACAACTATATTGGGANATTATTAGTTATGAAAAAGAGATAAAAAAAAATCAATCTACCTATTGGTTGATTTTTGAGTTAATTTGGCGTGACTACTTCAAATATATCTCTCTTAAACACCAAAATGCGATCTTTCATTTANGTGGTATTTTAAAAAAAGAATATCAATGGNAAAATGATCTTGAAATAGTAAAAAANTGGATCAATGGNACAACAAAAGAATCCTTTGTTAATGCCAATATGATTGAACTCCAAAAAACTGGTTGGATGAGTAATCGAGGACGCCAAAATGTTGCTTCTTATTTTGCAAAGGATTTATTGTTGGATTGGCGAATAGGGGCAGCTTATTTTGAATCTCAATTGATTGATTATGATGTTCATAGCAATTATGGTAATTGGATGTATGTAGCAGGAGTAGGTAACGATCCCAGAGATAGAAAATTCGATATATCATGGCAAGCTCAAAAATATGATTCACAAAATAAATTTCAAAAGTTATGGCTGAAATAGAGGAGTTTGCATCAATAGTTTTACCAAATCAATTATTTGAAAAATCACCATTACTTTTAAAAAAGAACAAAATTTTTTTGATTGAAGAGTTTTTATTTTTTAATAATTATAAGTTCCATAAGCAAAAATTAATTTTTCATAGATTATCAATGAAAAAATATGAGAACTACTTAAAAAGTATNGGCTTTGATGTCGAGTATATTGATTCAATAAGTGAGAATTCAGATATAAGAATTCTGGNTGAAAAAATTTCAACTAAATTCAACTCAATTAGAATAATCGATCCGGTTGACTATCTAATCGAAAAAAGGCTTACACGTTATTGTAAAAAGTTTGACATTAAACTTGAATTATTAGAAAATCCAATGTTTTTAAATANGAAAGTTGATTCTGATTTTTTCAAACCTGAAAAGAAAAAATTTTTTCAAACCTCTTTCTATAAATTACAAAGAAAAAGAACTGGAATTCTTATTGACGAAAGTGGAAATCCTAAGGGAGGCGATTGGACATATGATATTATGAATAGAGAAAAATATCCAGTCAATAAAATACCACCAAAAATAAAATTTGTTGTCAATGAAAATACACTTTTATCAGAATCATTAGAATACGTTAAAAAAAATTATTTGAAAAACCCAGGAACTTTAACTGACGAATTCTATTTTCCAACTGATTTTGAAGAGTCAAGAAAATGGTTTGATAATTTTTTAGAAGATAGGTTTAAAGAGTTTGGACCTTATGAAGACTCTATAGTTGATAATGAAATTTTTTTAAATCACAGCCTATTATCTCCCTTGTTAAACTCAGGTCTACTTGATATTAATTTTGTCTTAGATAAGACAATAGTTTTTTATAATGAAAATGATATTCCATTAAATTCATGTGAAGGTTTTATAAGACAAATTATTGGGTGGAGAGAATTTATAAGAGGAATTTATACCGTTAAAGGTAGTGAGGAAAGAACAANAAATTTCTGGGGTTTTAAAAGAAAAATACCCAAATCATTNTATGATGCGTCAACTGGAATATTACCTGTTGATGATTCGATAAGAAAAATTTTAAAAACAGGTTACGCGCATCATATCGAAAGACTTATGATTTTAGGAAATTTCATGTTATTATGTGAATTTGATCCAGATGAGGTTTACAGATGGTTTATGGAAATGTTCATTGATTCATATGATTGGGTTATGGTTCCAAACGTTTATGGGATGAGTCAGTTTGCTGATGGTGGACTAATGTCAACAAAACCTTACATCAGTGGGAGTAGCTATATNCTTAAAATGAGTAATTATAAGAAAGGTGAATGGTCGGGCATATGGGATTCACTTTTTTGGAATTTTATTGATAACCATAGAGACTTTTTTGATAAAAATCCAAGAATGAGAATGCTTGTAAGAAACTTTGATAAAATGAATATTGACAAAAGAACTAATCTTGTTAAATCAGCTCATTCTTTTTTAGAAAATTTAAATTAATTTATTTTAACATTTAATCAATTATTAATCTTAAAGAAACAAGAAAATTTGCATAAAGAAAACTCTGGAGTATGAAGAAGCATTCAAGAGTATTTAAGAATAGAGATCGAATTTTAAAACGTCACACATTTGATAAAAAAACAAGCTTAAATGAAAAAAAAGAAAATATCTNTGTCAGATGAGCAGATAGATAGGGTAATCGAAATGGCCTGGGAAGACAGAACACCATTTGAGGCTATCTTGACTCAATTTGGTTTAAAAGAACAGGATGTTATCTCTTTGATGCGTAGCGAGATGAAATCCTCGAGCTTTAAGATGTGGCGTGCTAGAGTTCAGGGGAGAAATACTAAGCATCAAAATAAACGTTGTGAGGACACAAAGACTTTTCGGTCTTCAAGACAGAGAGGTATTAGTAATAATAAAATTTCTAAACACTAAGTTTTAATTCTTAATACGGTCAATTTTGGCACCAATTTTCTGAAGTCGAGTTACTATATTTTCATAGCCTCTATCGATTTGTTCTATATTATGAATGATGCTTGTTCCCTTAGCAGAAAGAGCAGCAATAAGAAGCGATATTCCAGCTCGTATATCAGGTGATGTAAGAGTAGCCGATTTTAATTGGGATTTAAAGTCGTGACCAATAACCGTAGCTCTATGTGGATCACACAAAATTATTTTAGCTCCCATATCAATTAACTTNTCCACAAAAAACANCCTACTTTCGAACATTTTTTGATGTATCAAAACACTTCCNCTTGCCTGAGTAGCAACAACNAATACAATACTCAATAAATCGGGGGTAAAACCAGGCCATGGTGCATCTGAGATAGTTAAAATTGATCCATCAATGTAGTTTTGTATTTCATATCCGTCTTTATGAGCAGGGATAAATATATTATCACCCTTTTTTTTAATTGTGATACCAAGTTTTTTAAACACATTTGGCATTTGTCCCAAATGCTCCCAACGTACATTTTTAATGGTAATTTCACTCTTGGTCATAGCGGCTAAGCCAATCCAGCTTCCTATTTCGATCATATCGGGAAGAATTGTATGATCTGTTCCATTGAGGCTTTTCACACCCTCAATTTTAAGTAAGTTCGAACCAATTCCTTTTATTTTTGCACCCATTCTGTTAAGCATAGAGCAAAGCTGTTGAAGGTAAGGTTCACATGCTGCATTGTAAATGGAGGTATGACCTTCTGCAAGTACAGCAGCCATCACAATATTTGCTGTTCCTGTCACAGATGCCTCGTCTAATAAAAGATCAGNTCCAACTAACTTGTCTGTTTCAACACTGTAGAAATAATCTTCTTTATTATAATTAAATTTAGCACCTAGTTGAATCAAGCCTTCAAAGTGAGTGTCTAGGCGGCGTCTACCGATTTTATCTCCACCGGGTCTTGGAATGCTTCCTTTTCCAAAACGAGCTAGTAAAGGACCAACTAACATAATAGAACCTCTTAATCCCCTACCATCATTTTTAAATTGCTCTGAGTTTAGGTAATCCAGATTAACAGCATTGGATTGAAACTTATAACTACCATTACCGATTGGACTTACCTTAACACCAAAGTTTCTAAGTAAATTAATTAGTTTATTAACATCAATAATGTCAGGGATATTATTTATAATTATAGGATCTGCGGTCAAAAGAACAGCACATAAGATTTGCAAGACTTCATTTTTTGCTCCCTGAGGAGTAATGGATCCTTCTAATGCTTTACCTCCTTCAATTACAAATGATTCCATGTTGCTTAATAGCGTTTACGTTTATTTCTTCGATGTTTATTACTATTATTACTTTTTGGCCCATTACCGTTTTTTGTTTTGAATTTAAGTAAATCTGATGACTCACTTAAAGGCAATTGAGATGAAGCAACTTTTAGTTTCCCATTTGAAAGCTCGTCTAGATGCCCCATAATTACAGCGTCTTCTACAGTATCTTTATTCCAGCTTAAAAAACTTTTTTTCATATGATTAGCAATTGTAAAAACCAAAACCTCTTTAAGTTCGTTTTCTTCCCAATTTATTGCTACATCAATCATTCGTTTAATATTATTTCCATAAAAACGATACTTAGGATAATTTTGAGGATAAGGAAGTTTGTCAGGCTTGGCATCTAAAACTTCTTTTTCTGGCTTCTCAAAAGGACAATCCACATCAATATCGAAGTTTGCCATTATAAAAAATTGATCCCATAGTTTATGCTGAAAATCTGGGACATCTCTTAAGTGTGGATTAAGGTTCCCCATAACACCAATTATAGCTTTCGCTTTTTTGTTACGTTCCTCCGAATTGGTCTCTGCTAAAGCCTGTTCGATCATTAAGTGAATATGTCTCCCATATTCAGGAATTATTAATTGCTTGCGCTTGGTATTATATTGCAAGGTTTCCATAAAAANTATTTGCTAATGTTGTAGTGAGGTATATAATGATTGCAAAGTAATAAATTCTTATGAATTTAAAACTTTTTTTTAAAACTAGAGGATAATAATGCCCTCTATGTCAGCTGCTTTTTTGTAGATCTGGATCACACTTTCAGGTTTATCCATTTTAACTTTGACACTCAAGCTTCTAAATTTATTTTTACTGGATGACTTTTCTGAAAATATTGGATNTAAATTATTAAAGTAATTCTTTANTGTTTTTAAATGTTGAGATTCTGCTTTTACAATGAATTTGAAAAGATAAATGCCAGGCCATGATTGAGATTCAAGCAATTGATCATAAAATCGTGAATAAAAATCGTCAGACTTNGTTTGGGTTTGAGCCAAGGCATNTATTTTTGTGTAAANATAANNTTTTACTTTTTTTATGAAAAAAAAAAGAATAGTTATTAGNGGAAGTCCAGGTTCAGGAAAAACNACCTTNATTGAGNGGTTNNGNGATCTTNNANACCCAATTTTTNNNGAATATTCAAGAACTCTCATTNAAGCNGCAATAAAAGAAGGNAAANATCANTATTTTCAATCTAATCCTCAAGAATTTAGTGAAGCTTTATTTTCTGGTAGGAAAAAACAATTTGAAGCTTTAGAAGATTTAAAAATAGATTCCCCCTATGTTTTTTATGATAGGGGTATCCATGATATATTCGCTTATCTTAAAGCCATTAATAAAGATTCTAAATTTTGGTATGACAGAGTTTCTGAATTTCAATATGATTTAGTTTTTTTACTTGCTCCATGGAAAGAAATCTATATAACAGATTATCAAAGATTAGAAACCTTTGATGAGGCAAAACATTATTATTCATTTATTAAATATATATATAGCCAGTCACATCAAATAATTCAAGTACCTGAAGGTAAAATAGAATCAAGAATTAATTTTATTATAGATAAACTAAATTCCTATGAATAAAGAAGCACTTCTTAAGACATACTGGGGTTTTGAGAGTTTTAAACCTTTGCAAGAGCAAATTATCAATTCTGTTCTATCAAATAACGATACAATTGCTTTGCTTCCTACTGGTGGTGGAAAATCAATTTGCTATCAAATTCCCGCCTTAATGAGAGAGGGTTTTGTCTTGGTGATTTCGCCACTTATCGCTCTTATGGAAGATCAAGTAAATGAGCTTAAATCAATTGGTGTTAAATCTATGTATTTTGAGTCAAATCCAAATTCGATAAGCCTTTCAAATCAATTAGATAATGCCATTCATGGAAATTATAAGGTTGTTTATATTTCTCCGGAGCGATTTTCAAATCCATTTTTTACAGAACAAATCAAAAATGCATCAATTTCATTAATTGCTGTAGATGAAGCTCATTGTATTTCTGAATGGGGGTTCGACTTTAGGCCTTCCTACAGGAAAATTGGTATCCTAAGAAGCTATTTGCCAGATGTCCCAATTTTAGCACTTACTGCCTCAGCAACTCTTGAAGTAAAAAGAGATATTGAAACCGAATTAAAACTTACAAATCCTTTTTATTTTCAAGATTCACTTGATCGCCATAATATTGCATATAATTTTTTGAATTCAAAAGCCAAGTTTAAAACTATACTTAAGCTTTTGAATGAAAATAGAGGCAGTAGTATTATTTATTGTAATTCACGAAAACAAACAGAACTTCTTACAAAATTTATTAACCAAAATAAACATAAAGCATCTTATTTTCATGGGGGTTTACATTCCTATGAAAAAAAAGAACGTTTAAAGGCTTGGCAAGAAGAAAGAATAACCCATATGATAGCTACTAATGCATTTGGAATGGGTATCGACAAATCAAACGTTAGAACAGTAATCCATGTTAGTCTACCAGAAAGTATTGAAAATTATTATCAAGAAACTGGAAGAGCAGGAAGAGATGGTAATCCTGCAAATGTCTTTTTATTAACTAATAATGACGATTTTATAGAATTAAAAGAAAGGATTCATAGTCAGTTCCCTAATGAAATTGAACTAAAGGAGGTTTATAAAAATTTATGTAATTTTTTACAAATTGCTTACGGAGAGGGCCAAGGGTCAACTTATTCAATAGATTTAGTTGAGTATTGTAAAAGATATCAAATAAGTAAAAAAAAGCTCTATCAAAGTCTAGTTCAATTTGAAAAAATAGGAGTACTCAGCTGGTATGAGTCAAAAAGTAAACAGCTTCGATTAAAATCAAAAAGTAAGCCTGAAAGAATTATTCAATTTATTAAGTCAGAAACAACTTCTGCAAAAATAATTGAATATATAATTAGAAAATATTCTAATTTTTTTATTAGGCCAATTAATGTTAAAATTCAAACTATTTGCTATGCTTTGAAGATTTCTTCAGAACAATTTGTAGAATCAATCAAACAATTAAAACAAGAAAACATTATTGATTTCAGCGGAATTTCAACAACTCTATATTTATCTTTTCAGGTTCCCCGAGAGGACCAATATACTCTTAGGCCAGTTAAAGA
Source organism: Flavobacteriaceae bacterium (assembly GCA_002705385.1). Classification (GTDB taxonomy): domain Bacteria; phylum Bacteroidota; class Bacteroidia; order Flavobacteriales; family Flavobacteriaceae; genus MS024-2A. The sequence goes on along the minus strand of PAFO01000030.1, from coordinate 3,719 downwards.
ATTGATCAAAAATTTAATAATTCAAAAAAATAAAAAACTTGATTCTATAATTAATTTCATTACAAATGATTCAATTTGTAAACGTAAATTATTATTAGGATATTTTGGTGAGGATTTAATGTCAGATTGTCTTCAATGTTCTTCAGTCTCATGCAAAACTGATGACCATATTCCCTTAAATTTTAGATCTAAAATTATTGAATTACTTAAAAAGAAACCTCATTCAATTCTGGAGCTGAATCAAAAGTTGTATTTTAAGCCCCAATCATTGGAAAGTCTTTTTTCTGAGCTATTAGGAAAAAAAAAAATAAGTAAAAACTCAAATCATAAATATTATTGGATAGATGAATAAAAAAACTTCTTTCCCACCTCTTGTATTCTTTGGAACTCCTGAATTTGCAAAACATTGTTTGGCTTATCTTATTAAAGCTAGTTTTCCTGTTTTAGCAGTTGTTACTGCTCCTGATCGAAAATCAGGAAGAGGAAAAAAAATTACTACTTCTGCAGTAAAAGATTATGCTCTCTCTAGAAAAATTCCTGTTTTACAGCCAATCAATCTAAACTCAACTGATTTTATAGATAAACTTCAAGAGTTAAATGCTGAAATATATGCTGTTGTAGCATTTAGAATGTTACCAAAAATAGTATGGAGTCTCCCTCCTTTAGGAACGATTAATCTACATGCTTCACTTTTACCAAATTATAGAGGAGCGGCCCCAATTAATTGGGTTTTAATTAATGGAGAAAAGAAAACCGGAGTCACAACTTTTTTAATTGATGGAGAAATTGATTCAGGAGCCCTGCTAATGAAAAAATCAATTCAAATACATGCTGATTACAATTTTGAAATGCTCCATGATAAGTTATTAAAAATAGGTGCCCCTTTGTTGAGTAATACACTCTTAAAACTTTCTAGTAAATCTCTAATAGCAAAAAGTCAAGAGAAATTGGAGCATTTAAAAATGGCACCTAAGCTAAATTCTGAAAACACACGTATTCAGTGGAACAATCCTTTAGATGCTATTTTAAATCAAATTCGAGGTCTAAGTCCTTATCCTGGTGCCTGGACGACATTAAATAACAATGGGGAGTACCTTCGAATAAAAATTTTTGACGCAGAAACTTTAAAAACAGTTCATTTTCATGATAAAGGACAAGTAGTTGAACAAGATTCTAAATTAATGATTAGTACAAATGATGGTTATCTAATTTGTAAAGAAATCCAATTGCCAAATAAAAAAAGAATGCCTGTAAGTGCTTTATTAAATGGCTATGCTGTAGGTTCAAATGCCCGAATTCATTAAAAAACTTCACTGGATTATCAACAAAAGACCTTACTTATCAACAAAAATGGGTATTTAGCCACATTTTCCTTTGGTCTTTTGAAATTCCATATAAATTTGTGATATAACCTTAATAATTAAATTATGAACAAAACAGAATTAATAGATGCAATGGCTGCAGATGCAGGCATCTCTAAAGCTGCTTCAAAAAAAGCATTAGAATCTTTCTTAGGAAGTGTTGGTGGAACATTGAAAAAAGGAGGACGTGTATCTCTTGTCGGATTTGGATCTTGGTCAGTTTCTAGAAGAGCTGCTCGTGACGGAAGAAATCCTCAGACTGGTGCAACAATTAAAATTGCAGCTAAAAATGTTGTCAAGTTTAAAGCAGGAGCTGAATTATCTAGTTCAGTAAACTAATTTATTTTTACAAAATATTTTTAAAGCTCCCTAGTGGAGCTTTTTTTATACATAAGTTTTCAAATTATGAAAAAAGGCGATTTTCTTGTAGCAACCCCCTCGATTATTGGGGACTATAATTTTCATCGTTCCTGTGTGCTTATGGTTGATGTCAAAGAATCTGGATCCATTGGGTTTATAGTAAATAAAAAATTAGAATATACCTTGGATGATTTGATGGAAAATATATCCACTCCCTTCCCAGTATTTTATGGTGGACCCGTGGAACAAGACAACCTCTTTTTTACTCATATTTTAGGCGATTTGGTACCTAATAGCATCCAAATAGATAACGATCTTTTTTGGAGTGGTGATTTAGCATCAGTCTTAGACCTTATAGAATCTGGAAAATTAGGTCAAAATCAGATTCGTTTTTTTCTTGGATACAGCGGCTGGTCAAAAGGACAGTTAAAGTCTGAATTTGAGGATAAATCATGGGTTATTTCTGACATTATAAAGTCTAATGATTGGATGGAAAAGAATACCGAAGAATTCTGGAAAAATGAGATGAGAGCTTTAGGGGGAAGATATTTGCTTTGGTCTAATGCTCCTAATAACCCAATATCAAATTAGCAAATATCTTGAATGAAACTATTGAATAATTCTTTTAATTGGTTTGAAATGTAAGTACTTTTTCTATAGTGGCTGATACCCTGATATCCATGTTTTAAAGATAAAACCATTATTTCGTTTGATTTTTGTAATTCAAACGGACTGATCTCTTTTTTGATTAGCGTAAAAAGTTTTTGTTTGTTTTCAAGCCATTCATTAAATGCAGAACGAAGAGCAAAATCTTGGCAACCAGATTTTAATGCAGGAGTTAAAATTTTATCATCTTGGAGAAGATATAAACTACCCTGTATTGTTTCAGTAAGTTTTTTTTGATCATTAAGAATTACACAATCATCAAAGCCATTTTCTTTTGCATACTTCTTCGCAATATTAAAAAGGGTTGTATTCGTAGTTGATATGTTAGATAAATTATTCGATTGTATACTACCTTCTTTAAATAGGTCAACAATGTAATTTTCTAATGGTTCAATTTTATAAAAAGATTTTACCTTTATAAAACTCATTAGAAAACCTATACTATCTTGATAAGGGATGAATTGAATTGTTATTAATGCTGAATTCTCATTTGATAATTGAATATTCATTAGCTTCACAACCTCTTCTTTTAAATACTCCATTGTGTAATTCATAGGTATTTCAAAACGAAGTCTTCTCAGTACAGTAATAATTCTAAAATAATGCAACTCCCAAAATAAAATAGTCTTGTTTTCATAACGTAAAACTTCTAAAACTGATAAATGTGTGTGTAGATTTTTAATAAATTCCTCGGGGATTTCATTAAAACCTGAAATCAGATTACCATTAGAATTAATCATATGAAAATTAGCTAGCGCCTAAAACTTGTTTTAAATCGGAAACGAGATTGTTCCAAAGCATCTTTGACTCCTCAAGTTCATCTTCTTCTGCAAAGTCAGTTATTATTAAAGAAACGTCTTTGGTAATTTCATCAACTTGAATTTTAAATTCAAAATAATATTCCTTGTCTTTATCTTCATCATTTTGCCACTGAAATTTAACTTTATCATTATTTTTTTTCTGTAATAACAAAGCTATTTCTTCGGAGTCATCCCAAATAAATGTATAACTTTCTCCTCTTGAATTTACATTATCAGCAAACCACTCAGATAGTCCAGAAGGTGTAGAAAGATACTGAAACAACAGTTGTGGTGATGCATGGAAATCATATTCGATGGAAAAAATTTTCTTAATACTCATAACTTAATAATCTGTGCTCAATATATTGAAAAATCATTAAGGACCATATTTATTTTAAAATATTTTCAAAAGGTTGTACTTGGCAGATTATGTTTTTATATTTGCCCTCCAAAATGGCGAGGTAGCTCAGCCGGTTAGAGCGTCGGATTCATAACCCGGAGGTCGGGAGTTCAAGTCTCCCTCTCGCTACTA
>PAFO01000029.1 GCA_002705385.1 Flavobacteriaceae bacterium | reverse complement strand
TTTATACCAGGCATTTTTTTCACCTTAGAAGCATCCATAGATTTGTATTGCATTCCAAAGGCAGGTGGATGAACAATCATAGCAGTTAACATTTTATCCACTGAGTAATCCAACCCATAAAGAGGCTTTCCAGTAATTATATTTGTCCCGTCTACATTTTTTCTAGAAGTCCCAATAATTTTAAAATCTGAAATTTCTTTAAGAGATACTTCTTTGGGAATATCCATTTTAGATGCTAGGGAAGCCATTGACCCAAATCCTAATTTCTTTCCAGAAGCTTTGTGAAAAAGCTCGCCATTACTGGTGCTAATTTCATTTTTATTAACACCCCAAGTTTGAGCTGCAGCAGCAACCAACATTGCCTTTGCAGTAGCACCAGCCATTCTCAGACTATTCCATCCTTGACGGATGGATTGACTTCCACCAGCTATTTGTCTTTTGAAAATAGAAGTATCCAGTGGTGCCTGTTCTACAATTACATCGTCCCAATTAGCATCTAATTCTTCAGCTACAATCATAGGCATTGATGTTTTTATATTTTGACCAATTTCCGGGTTTGGAGACATTATTGTAATTAAACCATTTTCACCAATTTTTAAAAAACCATTAATTTTAAACCACTCTTTAGGTAATGATTTTACTTGATTTGGTGTCATATCACATGAGGTAAGCCAATTAAAACTTAGCATTATTCCGCCTCCAGCAAGAGTGGTTTTTTTTATAAAAGAGCGTCTTCCAATTGATGTTTGTATAATTTTCATATGAATTTTTTATGATTTTGAGGCAGTTTTTATTGCTGCTTTTATTCGAGTATAAGTCCCACATCTACAAATATTTCCATTCATAGCAGAATCAATTTCATCGTCAGAGGGATTCGGATTAACTTCCAAAAGTGCTGTGGCACTCATGATTTGACCAGATTGACAATATCCACACTGAGGGACATCGTGTTCTAGCCAGGCTTTTTGAACGGGATGGTTCCCGTTTTCAGACAGCCCCTCGATTGTAGTCACTTTATTTTTTCCGACAGAAGATATTGGTAATTGGCAAGAGCGCACTGCAGACCCATTCAAATGAATTGTACATGCACCACACTTTGCAATCCCACACCCAAACTTTGTCCCTACGAGTTTTAATTTATCTCGGAGCACCCAAAGGATGGGTGTATTCGGATCAACCTTAACTTCTATATTTTTACCATTAACATTTAATTGAAACTCTTCCATGATTTAGTAACTTATTTTTAATCAAATCTTTATTAACATAAATATAAAAAAANTCAGTTTTTNAAATTCNTTTANAAACNGTTTTTTTATAATTTAAATTGATTATAAATTAGANANTCNATTNTCAAAAANNTTGANTTGAATTACTTTNNTTTATTNTTNCTTATGAAATTTAAAATTCTTGATTCTAGAAGNGGTANAGTNAGNGTNCCTTTTTCAAGAATTTTTTCNTGNAATTCNCGAATATCNAANNNACTTCCTAATTNNTTNTCAGCNAATTTTCTTAANTCACGNATTTTTANNTCTCCAATTTTNTANGANAGNGCTTGNCCNGGCCANGANATATATCNATCAATTTCNGTATTNACTTCNTGNATAGAAAGTGCAGTATTTTCTTTCATAAAACCAACTGCTTTTTGACGAGACCACCCAAACACATGTATTCCGGTATCTACTACAAGCCTACATGCGCGCCACATCTCATAAGTTAACTTTCCAAAATGCTCAAAAGGTGTGGTATAAATTCCCATTTCATTTGCTAAAAATTCAGTATAAAGACCCCATCCTTCTCCATAAGCCGAGAGATATAGATTTTTTCTAAATTGAGGTATATCCCCTGACAATTCTTGATTCAATGCACCTTGTAAATGATGCCCAGGTACTGCTTCATGGGCCGTTAACGAGGGAATTACATATAGAGGTCTACTAGGCAGATTGTATGTATTAACCCAATAGTATCCTGGGTCTGTACTTTCAGGGGAAGTCCCTACATAACGTCCACCCGTATATTTTGGCGCAATTGCATCTGGTACGGGTGCCACACCATAAGGTTTTCTTGGTAGTGTTTTAAAAAAACGTGGTAGTTGTTCATCTAATTTTTTTGCAATATTTCGGGCATGTTTGAGAAGTTCATCTGGAGTCTTGGCATAAAATTGAGGATCTGTTCGAAGAAAGGTAATAAATTCCTCTAGTGTTCCTTTAAAGTTCACCTCTTGAACAATAGCTTCCATCTGAGCTTTAATCCTAGCGACTTCATCAAGTCCTTTTTGGTGAATTTCCTCGGGACTTAGGTCCAATGTACTAAAAAAATCAATTCTTGTTTGGTAATAAGCCTTCCCATTTGGAGTATCAGAAATACCTATGGACTTTCTAGTATTTGGATAATATTCGTCTTCAAAGAATTTTTTAATAGATTTGAAGCTAGGAACTATATTTTCTAAAATAACCTCTTTTGCTGCTGTTTGGATTGAATCTATTTCTTCTTGAGAAAGTTGAGTTGGAAGTTTTAAAAATGTACTGTAATAAAAGTTTTCTTCAGCAGTAGCTGTAATATGCTGTTCGTAAGTTGACTCATAGCCTTTAAATATAATCAATGGTTGGCCCATTCCTGCATCAAGTCCCTTCCGAATAAGTTCTGTTTGTTGTTGGATGTAAAGAGGTATTGCTTTAAGTTTTTCTAGATACTTTAAAGCACCTTTTTTACTCGTAATTGGTCGGACCTCATAAGTAAGACTTGAGTGAAATCCTGCATCAGAAAGAATTGGATTCCAATGCGTTTTGAATTTGTATTTAATTACAACTTCGTTCAATACAAATTCAAGGAGCTTGTATGAGATTTTATCATCTTCATTAAAAGTATTTGGATTAAGCGCTTGCAATTGAGTTAAAAGGGAATCACAAAAAAAAGCTCTTTTTTCAAATTTTGACTCACTGAAGTCACCCAATGGATAATTTGAATCGGAATTTTGTTGAAATTTTTGGTAGGTTTCTATTATGTTTATGAGTTTTTGTTCGGGGGAATAATTTTTACACCCANTGAGAAACATTAAAACAACTGCCACAAATAAGTTTTTCATTACATGAGTTTTTAATAAAAAATAAAGGGGTATGAATTAATTAAATTAATCCATAATCATTAACAAAATAATACATTAAAAGGCAATATAAAAATTACTTCCTTTTGATGCTGAATAGCTTCAGTTTAATATCATCTAAACCGTCATCGTCGAAAGGATGTTCCATTTGATCTTGTATATTGTAAAGAGATATTAAAATAAACTCACTAAGTATCACAATAAAAAAAGTTAACCAGCTTGGATTATCAACCCCTATTTTGTTAATTATAGTAGGTGTATAGATAACTGGAAAAATATATATAAAAATTAGGCANTAAGCTTTTAAGCTAATTGGGGTTCGGTGTGAATGAATGGCAACTAAGTTGTCTGCACTGTCTAGTACGTCCTTTAGAAAACGAAATATTTTTTCTCTTGTCCCACCAGATATAGTTTCATTTTTTGCTCTCACAAAATCCAAAAAGCCTTCATAGGCATCGTCAATCTCTGNAGGTTCTTCAGATGGTGTAGTCAAGTGGTTATATAAGGCGATATTAAGGTTATCAATTTTTACTTGGCCCTCAAGCTTGTCTTCATCACTAATCTTAGGAGAAAATTGAATTAAGTTTTCAATTGTTTTAAGTGCAGCTCGGTAAAGACTTAAATGTTCTAATGCCTTTTCTCTTCTTCTAAATGCTCCCCGGATAGTGAATACTAAAGGAAAAATTATTGCAATACTCATAAGGGTAAGGTCAATGTTGTAAACAACTCGAAATTTATAGGCTACCAATGGAATAATTAAAGAAAGAATAAGGGTTATTAAAGTTCGATAATTGATAATACTTAGGTATCTTGACATAAAAACATTTATTATATTTGAGTGAATTTATTAACTAAATTATGAATAAACAAACGTTATNTACATTCATTTTGTTGTTCACGGGGTTACTCTCTGCACAAAATGCTTTAAAATCAGATGAACTCTATAAGAATCAAAGTCCACTTGAAATTAAATTGGGATATTCAAATAAAGATCTGAATAGGAATACAGATGATACAACTTTTATAACAACCACAATGTCATACAACCATGAANAAAAGTGGTCAGATATTGAGGTCAACCTTAGGGCAAGAGGTAATTTTCGTCGAAATAAATGCTATTTCCCTCCTGTAAAAATGAAAATTAAAAAAAATCAATATTCTGAAACACTTTTTGATGGAAATAAAACCATGAAATTAGTATTACCTTGTTTAATTGAAAATGAGAATAACGATAATGTTTTACAAGAATTTATAGCCTACAAAATCTATGAAAAAATATCCCCTTTTCATTTCAAAACTAGGAGAGTTAACATTGAATTTACGGAACCAAAGGGGAAAAAAACTAAAATGTTTCAATTGAAAGGTTTCTTAATAGAAGATGACAAAAGGGTAGCAAAACGGCACGAGGGTAAAGTAATGGAGCGCTTTATCCATCCTATGGCAATGCAGCATCTTACATCAGTTCAAAATGCCTTTTTTCAATTTTTACTCGGAAATACAGATTTTTCAGTTGCTTATCAACACAATGGTAAACTTTTATATGTTGATAAAGAGATTATCCCTCTCCCCTACGATTTTGACATGACAGGTTGGGTAAATCCGAGTTATGCTACTGTAAATACTACTTTAGGAATTAATTCTGTAAAAGATAGAAAGTATAGAGGTTTTAAGCGAGAACAACAATATTTTGATGAAGTAAGAGATCAGTTTTTAAATAAAAAAGATATGTTAATGGAGATGGTCGCTTCATTTGAGAGTGAATTTTCAGACCCTAAAGAATTCCAAAATATGGTAGAATTTATGGGCTCATTCTATGAAGTTCTTGAAGATAATTCAAAATTTGAAAAAGCAATTGTGGCCGAGGCAAGAACTAAATAGTTAACTAATTTTCAATAGTTTTTAGCATTTTATCAAAAATAGAAGTATTATCATATATNCCTGAAAATAATTCAGAATTTGGGCCATAACTAAAAACAGGAACCATTGATCCACTATGTCCACCTGTTGAAAAATCAGCTTTAACACGAGATTTTTTTATATTCCCACCACTTAAAGACAGACCTCCAGTTTCATGATCAGAGGTTACAATAATCAACGTATTTCCATCAGCTATAGCAAATTCTAAAGCTTTTGAAATAGCCAAATCAAATTCTTTAAGCTCAGAAAGAACATAGGTTAAAGAGTTATCATGTGCCCCCCAATCAATCTGTGAACTTTCTATCATCATAAAAAAAGGTCTTTCACTAGACATTTTTTTTAAACTTATTTCGGTGAGATCATCTAGACTAGGTTTTCTCCCTAAGGCTTTTGAAGGAGGCTTGCCTGGGTATGTGAAAAAGCCAATTTTTTTTGAAGAGGAATTTTTAAATTCATCAAAACTATCAACAAAAGTATAATCAGACATTTCCTCTAATAAATTTCTTTTGTCTTTCCTTTTATTGAAGTAATCCTTTCCACCTCCAACAAACAAATCAACGTCATGTTCACTTAATTGAAGTGCTATATCTTCATAATTATATCTTGATTGAACTTTAGCATAAAAAGATGCAGGTGTTGCATGGACTATTTCAGATGTAACAACAAGGCCAACATTATATTTTTTTTCTTTACAAATTTCCAAAATACTTTTAGTCTTCTTATTATTTTTATCTATCCCTACAACTCTGTTAAGGGTTTTTACTCCTGAAGCCATTGCTGTTCCTGAGGCTGCAGAATCTGTAATCAAATAATTTAATGAATGAGTTTTTGATAATCCTATATACTCAAACTCTTCAAGTATGGTTTTATTATTGTTGGCATACATCCCAGCAGTTATATGAGAAAGTCCCATTCCATCTCCAATCATGAGAATAATATTAGGTAATTTATCTTCTGCTTGACCAAAACTAATGCTAGTAAAAAGCAAGAGAATAATATTTTTTTTCATTGTTTGATTATGAAATTTAAATTAAATCAAATATACAATTCCTTGTATTTAAAAAAATTAATTTTTAATTCTGAGTTTTGTTGTCATTTTAACCAAATCACAAATGATTATATTTAACCTGTATAAATGAGCGTGGAAAAATTTGTAGAACATCCGATAGATATTGTGGTTGCATGGGTAGATGGTAAAGACCCTGTACTTCAAAAAAAAAGACTAAGTTTTATCAAATCTAATGACTTTTTTTTTCATCCAGGTTCTACTCAAACTCGTTTTCATTCCTTGAATGAAGTTAAATATTGTATTCTTTCGATTTTAAAATTTGCACCCTTTGTACGAAATATTTTTATAGTTACTGATCAACAAGTCCCCAAAATTGATCGTTCTGTTAAAAAGTATTTTCCTGAACGAATCAACGATATTTACATCGTTGATCATAAAGAGATATTTGAAGGATATGAGCAGCATATACCAACTTTTAACAGCATATGTATCAGCAATATGCTCTGGAGAATTAAAGGGCTATCAGATCAATTTGTTTATTTTAATGACGATGTTTTTCTTTTAAGACATATTTCTCCTACAGATTGGTTTGTAGATGGTAAACCAGTCTTGCGAGGAAAGTGGAGCTTTCCTCCCTTTGAGCGTTTGTTGCTGGATGGATTGAAAGAAAAAGGCAATTGGCTTTTTTCTTCAAAAATGAATAAAGAACGTTTGGCTTCTTTTCAGGTAAACCAATGGAATGCAGCTAAAATGTTGGGTTTTAAGTGGCATTATTTTAGGTCAGGACATACCCCTTTGGCACTTAGTAAACAAACCTTAAAAAATTACTTTGATTCTAACCCAAAAATATTGGAAAACAATATTTCTTTTCGCTTCAGGAATTATTTTCAATTCAATACTGTTGCATTAGCTAATCATTTAGAGATTCAGTCAGGAAACAAAAATATAATGAAAACTCAAGCTATATATCTCCAACCACATGACCGAGGAGAAGATTATGTTGATCGNAAGTTTAATTTAGCAGAAATGAATGAAAACTTCCTTTTTATTTGTGTACAAAGTTTGGATTTAGCAAATAAACAAGATCAAGAAAAGGTAGTTCAAAAAATGAGAGGGTTAATTAAATTAGATTTGAAATGAAAAAAACAAAGACTATAGCAGTAATTTCAATGGTTCGAAGTGATACTTTTTTTGCCGACAAATGGATTACTTATTATGGAAATCAGTTTGGGTTTGAAAATTTATATCTATTTATCGATGGTTTGGATCAAAAATTCCCAAGTCTCTCAAAAAAGATAAACTGTTATCAAATCCCTCATGTTGAATACAGCCGAGTAAAATCAGATCGAAAACGATCTAGATATATTTCAAAATTTGCATGTGATTTATTTGTAAAGTATGAGATTGTTTTAGCTATGGATATTGATGAATTTCTAACAGTAGATCCTTTTCAAAAAATTTCCTTAAAAGACTATTTATCNAGAGACTTTAAAAGCAGTTCTTTGTCCGCACTAGGTTTAGATGTTGGTCAACATCCAAGTATTGAAAAGCCTATTGATTTAAGCAAACCTTTTCTCTCACAAAGGGCTTTTGCACAAGTTTCAGATCGCTACACTAAACCTATTATTACTTTTAAACCCTTACAATGGGGCTCTGGATTCCATAGAATAAAATGGAAAAACTTTACTATTGATAATAATTTATTTCTATTTCATTTTGGTTTAGTAGATCTCGCAAATGCTAAAAAAAATACCCAAAACAAACAATTGCTTTCTTTAGGTTGGAAAGNTCATTTTGATCGAAGATTTCAGCTTTACGAAATTATAAAAACCCAAAATGCTCAGGAGGGAGATTATTTCTTTAAAAAAGCACGAATNTTCTTTGCTACAAAAAGAAAATGGTATGCTTGGAATAAGCCCGCTCCTTTAAAAGAAAATGCTTTGGTTCGAATTCCAAAACGATTTGAAAATTTNGTTTAGTGAGAAAATTCTTATTTATTTAATTTTAAAAAAAGCTAATGAAGAAAATCCAAATGGTGGATTTAAAAAGTCAGTATAACTTCATCAAAAAAGAAGTAGCTGATAATATGTTGCAGGTCTTTGAGTCTTCTACTTTTATTAATGGACCAATGGTAAAAGCTTTTCAGGCAGATATGGAAAGCTACTTAAACGTCAAACATGTAATACCTTGTGCTAATGGTACAGATGCACTTCAGATTGCTTTAATGGTGTTTAAATTAGATCCAGGTGATGAGGTTATTACTTCTGATTTTACATTTGCTGCCACGGCTGAGGTTATATCATTATTGAAGTTAAAGCCTGTTTTAGTAGATGTAGATCCTCAGACATTTAATATTGATCCAAAAGCTGTTGAAAAGGCAATCACTTCAAAAACAAAAGCCATTATACCTGTCCATCTCTTTGGACAATGCGCCGCCATGGATTCCATTTTAGAGCTTGCAAAAAAACACGACTTATTTGTATTAGAAGACAATGCCCAAGCAATAGGAGCAACGCACACTTTTGCTAATGGAAAAGNGGCTAAAACAGGAACTTTAGGAAATGTTGGTGCAACTTCCTTTTTTCCTTCAAAAAACTTGGGAGCTTATGGTGATGGGGGAGCGATTTTAACAAATGACGATGAGTTGGCNCATTTTATTAGGGCAATAGTAAATCATGGCATGTATAAGCGTTACTATCACGATGTGGTGGGTGTAAATTCTCGATTGGATGCCCTTCAGGCATCGGTATTAAAGGTAAAGTTACAATATTTAGATTTTTATAATGAACGACGAAAGGAAGCGGCAATNCGATATTCAGATTATTTCAAAAATCATCAAAACCTTGTCACGCCNCATATAGCAGGAGCTTGTAATTCTCATGTATTTCATCAGTATACTTTACGAGTTATTAATTCAGATAGAGATGCTTTGGTGGACTATTTAAATAAACGTGAAATACCTTGTGGTGTATATTATCCANTACCTCTTCACTCCCAAAAAGCCTACATAGACCCTAAGATTGATTCAGCAGATTTTCCAGTCACTAATCAATTAGTTAAAGAGGTTATCTCATTGCCCATGCATTCGGAACTAACGCATGATCAAATTGACTACATAACTTCAACAGTTCTAGAATTCTTTACTTAAAAGTTTATTCACCNGAGCAGGTTTCAACACTTCTATCGATTTTTTTGACCAATCCTTGAAGTACNTTTCCAGGTCCAACTTCTGTGAAATGAGAAGCACCATCAGCAATCATTTGTTTAATACATTGAGTCCATTGAACCGGGGCAGTTAACTGAGCGATGAGATTTGCTCTAATTTTCTCAGGATCTGTGATTCCTGTAGCGGTTACATTTTGATAGACAGTACAATTCGGCGAGTGAAAGCGTGTATTTTCAATGGCTTCTGCTAATCGATCTTTTGCTGGTGCCATCAACGGTGAATGAAATGCTCCACCAACGGGTAGTAAAATGGCTCTTCGAGCCCCTGCATCTTTGAGAGCTTCACAGGCATTTTGAACTGATTGCAAAGTACCAGAAATTACTATTTGTCCCGGACAATTNTAATTTGCTGGAATGACAATTCCTGTTATTGATTCACAAATTGATTCTACTTTTTCATCNTCTAANCCTAAGATTGCTGCCATTATCCCTGGCTCTTNATTNCAGGCATCTTGCATGGCCAAAGCNCTCTNAGTTACNAGTGAAAGGCCTTCTTCAAACCTTAAAACACCTGCTGCAACCAATGCAGAGAACTCTCCTAGGGAATGTCCTGCAACCATTTCTGGTTGGAAACGATTATTCATGACNTCACTTAGTATAGTTGANTGTAAAAATATCGCGGGTTGTGTAACTTTTGTTTCTTTTAGTACTTGATCATCTTNACCAAACATAATTTCGGTNATCTTAAAACCTAAAATTTCGTTNGCTTGATCAAAACGCTNTNTTGCTATGGAACTGTTTTCAAAAAGTTCTTTTCCCATCCCTGGAAATTGAGCTCCTTGTCCCGGAAAAATAAAGACTTTCATTATTTAATTTTTCTAAATTTCAAATACGAGTAATCATAAGGCTGGTTTTCTGAACTTAAATGTTTTTCCTCTTCAACAAGTTCCCAGTTTTTATAATCAATTTCCGGAAAGAATGTATCGGCTTCAAAATTTCCATGTACTCGTGTTAATTCAATACTATCTGCATGAGATAGAAAAAGCTTATAAATTTCTCCGCCTCCAATAATAAATGGTTGTAAATCTCCTTCTGTTAATTTTAAAGCTTCTTCGATTGTATGTACAACCCATGCATTTTGTGCTTTATAGCCTTTATTTCTAGTTAAAATAATATTTTTTCTATTTGGTAGAGCCTTAGGCATGGATTCAAAAGTTTTTCTTCCCATAATTATAGAATGGCCTTGAGTAAGTCTTTTAAAACGCTTTAAGTCTTCTGAAAGGTGCCAAATCAGTTGATTGTTTTTTCCAAGTGCATTATTTTCTGATGCTGCGGCAATCAATGTAATTTCTTTTGAAGCTTCTAATTCATTCATCTTATTAAAAGATTATTTTTGGGCTAAAATACACTTTATCGCAAACCTATGAACAAAGAGCAATTTCCATTATTAACAAATACTAATTATCTAAATACAGCCTATGTAGGTTTAATGTCCTCTAAGTTGTATAAATTCAGAAGAATTCATGAAGAGGCTTACCTTACAGAGGGAGGGGATTATTACAAGAAAGATGCTGATGAAAAGTTGGAATCCATTCATCAAAATTTTGCTACTTTTTTTGGTCTATCTTCTGATCGTAGCTTTGGGATTTCAAATTTTTCTTATGGAATTAGAATAGCTCTTTCATTTTTCTCCAAGGCTATGAAAGTTTTGGTAATTGATGAAGATTATCCATCTTTGACTTCTGCATTTAAAGAGCAAGATTTTAATTTTACAATGATTCATATGCAGGCAAACCTCGAGAAAGCAATTGAGAATAAATTAAAATCAGAATCAATAGATATTTTGGCATTAAGTATTGTTCAGTATACAACTGGATTATTAATTGATCAAGATTTTTTAAAGCGTATAAAAAATGATTATCCTAACTTGATTATAATTGGTGATGGTACACAGTTCTTAGGAGCTCATGAATTTCATTTCGACGAATCACCATTTGATATGGTTATAGGGAGTGGCTACAAATGGTTATTAGCTGGATTTGGCAATGGTATTTTAATGATTTCAGAATCTCTCAAAGCTAAGCTAGGTTTAAGTTTGAAAAAAATGAGAGAGCGATTTTTTCAAGGTCATTTTAATATTCTAGGTATTGCTAGTTTAGACTTTGCAATAAAAGAATTCGACCAGCACGATTTTAAAAAATTGATTCAAAAAAAATCAGCATTAAGTCAAAAAGCAAAAATTCAACTAAACGAACTTGGTTTCCTACCTGATTGGGTATCAAAAAGGTCAAATCACAGTTCGATTTTTAACATTAAAGGTGGAAAATTATTGTTCAAGTTTCTTCAAAAGAAGGACATAAGATGTGTAATAAGAGGTAAAGGAGTTCGTGTTTCATTTCACTTTTATAATACTGACGAAGATCTAAAAAAGCTCATTTTAGCACTAAAAGAATTTAAAATTTTATATGGCAACTTTTCCCTTGATTAACGGATGTGGTTCATAATTGAGAAGCTCAAAATCTTCATAGGTAAAATCAAAGATATTCTTGACATTAGGGTTTATATTCATAGTTGGTAACGTCTTTGGAGAACGAGAGAGCTGTTCTTTGATTTGTTCTTTATGATTAGAATAGATATGAACGTCTCCAAATGTGTGAACAAAATCTCCTGGTTCGTATTCGCATACCTGAGCAATCATCATTGTTAAAAGTGAATAAGACCCAATATTAAAAGGCACCCCTAAAAAAACATCCGCGCTACGTTGATATAATTGACAGGAAAGCTTGTTATTAGAGACATAAAATTGGAAAAACGCATGACAAGGAGGAAGTGCTGCCTTTTTATTATTAATATTTTCAGCAAAAGAGATTTTAGTATCAGGAAGAACGCTTGGATTCCAAGCCGATATAAGCATTCTTCGACTGTCTGGGTTCGATTTTAATGTGTCTATTACACCTTGGATTTGGTCAATACCTTCACTATTCCAATTTCTCCACTGATGTCCATATATAGGACCTAAATTTCCATTTGCATCTGCCCATTCATTCCAGATTCTAACACCATTTTCCTGAAGATAATCAATATTAGTAGATCCCTTCAAAAACCATAAAAGTTCATGAATAAGTGACTTTAAATGAATTTTTTTAGTTGTGACAAGTGGGAATCCTTCTGAAAGATCAAATCGCATTTGATATCCAAAAACACTTTTGGTTCCCGTTCCAGTCCGATCAGTTTTTTCTTCACCGTTTTTATTAATATGCTTAAGCAGATCTAAATATTGTTTCATTCTTTTAAAAGCTTTACTTACTCAAAAATACTTTCAATTAAATGAACAAGGACTAGACTACAAAAAAAATTTTTCATAAAAAATTAACAAAGACAGTTATTTTTTTCTTTTGGAAAGCTCGTCTCTTACCCTTGCTGCTTTTTCGTAATTTTCTTGAAGAACCAAATTGCTTAAAAGATCTTTTAGTTTTTTTAAAGAGAGCTTTGATAAATCCTCGTTAAGATCTTTTATATTTTTTTGTTCTGACACAAAGTTTTGAATCCAATTATCTTCGGATAATTTTTTCTCTCCTGAAGAAACTGCAGCGGTAAAACCAGCTTTTTTCAAAATGGAATCATATGTAAAAATTGGTGCATTATACCTTAGTGCTAGAGCAATGGCATCAGAAGTTCTGGAATCAATTATTTCTTCAATTTTATCCCTTTCACAGATTATACTGGCGTAAAAAATTCCATCAACAAGCTTATGAATGATGACTTGTTTAACGAATATTTCAAACCTTTCACCAAAACTTTTAAAAAGATCATGGGTCAGAGGTCTACTGGGTTTTACTTCTTTCTCTAGCGCTATAGCAATTGATTGTGCTTCAAAGCCTCCAATAATAACAGGTAATTTTCTATCCCCTTCAGTCTCACTTAATATAAGCGCATAGGCTCCTGTTTGTGTTTCACTGTAAGAGATTCCTTTTACTGTAACTTGTATTAATTTCATAAGAACAAATTTATGCTATTTGACTCTCGTTTTAGGAAAATTGCAGAATATTTATTTTTAACGAATTTTTTCCTTTTTTATTGAGTCGATTAAATAGATAATTATTGATTAAATTTGCACCTGAATGATATCTACAGATGAAGACCATACAATTTAGACAAGCCATTTGCGAAGCAATGAGTGAAGAGATGCGAAGAGATCAGACAATCTATCTCATGGGTGAAGAAGTGGCTGAATATAATGGAGCTTACAAAGCTTCTAAAGGAATGCTAGAAGAATTTGGAAAAAAAAGGGTTATTGATACTCCTATATCAGAAGCTGGATTTTCAGGAGTTGGAGTAGGCTCTACAATGACAGGTAACAGACCCATAATTGAATACATGACATTTAATTTCGCACTTGTAGGAATTGATCAAATTATTAACAATGCAGCAAAGATTAGACAAATGTCAGGAGGACAATTTCCTTGTCCTATTGTTTTTCGTGGACCAACTGGCTCAGCTGGGCAACTTGCAGCTACACATTCTCAAGCATTTGAAAGCTGGTATGCGAATTGTCCTGGGCTAAAAGTTATAGTGCCTTCCAACCCATATGACGCCAAAGGACTTTTAAAATCTGCAATTCGTGATGATGACCCTGTAATTTTTATGGAGTCTGAGCAGATGTATGGTGATAAGGGAGAAGTACCAGAGGGAGAATATANTTTACCTATAGGAATTGCTGATGTAAAACGTTCAGGTAATGACGTAACCTTAGTCTCTTTNGGGAAAATCTTAAAAGAGGCNATNAAAGCAGCTGAAATTCTTGCAAAAGAAAANATTGAATGTGAAATTATAGACCTAAGAACTATTCGNCCATTGGATTATCANACTATTTTTGAGTCTGTTAAAAAAACCAATCGACTTGTTATTCTTGAAGAATCNTGGCCTTTTGGAAATATATCNACAGATATCACATATCAGGTGCAAAGTAAAATTTTNGATTNCTTAGACGCNCCTATCGAAAAAATAAATACAGCAGANACCCCAGCGCCATATTCNCCTGTCCTTTTAAAGGAATGGTTGCCTAATTCTAGCGATGTTGTGAAATCAATNAAAAAAGTACTGTACAAATAAATTTTAATAACGGNTTCTAAGCCTCTATAATNAATAATTAAATAGATTAGTAGATAGGTATNGAATTCAGCTTTCTTTTACTACTTTTACCGACTAATTATCAAAAACTAATCACATTTCAATGGAATTAATTATAAAATTTTTNCCTGGTTTTGGAGTTTTAGCTCTTCTTTTCGTTTTTTTTAAAAACAGCTGGGTTTCTAAGCAAGAGGTAGGTAATGATAAAATGGCTCGTATAGCAAATAACATAGCAGACGGTGCTATGTCTTTTTTAAAAGCTGAATACAAAATATTATCCATTTTCGTAGTTGCAGTCTCGGTCCTATTATTTTTTAAAGGCCAATCTGAAGTTGGATCTAATGGTATGGTAGCTGTATCCTTCATAGTAGGTGCAATTTGCTCTGCACTTGCCGGATTTATTGGAATGAAAGTAGCAACTAAAGCAAATGTAAGAACTACTAATGCTGCTAGAAAGTCCTTAGGGAAGGCACTTGAAGTTGCTTTTGCTGGAGGNTCAGTCATGGGATTAGGTGTTGTTGGATTAGGTGTTTTAGGCTTAAGTAGTTTATTCGCTATTTACAGTGGTCAAGGTTGGGAAATTACGGAGGTACTTAACGTATTATCTGGATTTTCCCTAGGTGCATCATCTATTGCATTATTTGCACGTGTGGGGGGTGGTATTTATACTAAGGCTGCGGATGTAGGCGCTGACCTTGTGGGAAAAGTAGAAGCAGGTATTCCGGAAGACCATCCTTTGAATCCTGCAACGATTGCAGATAATGTTGGAGACAATGTTGGTGATGTTGCTGGGATGGGAGCAGATCTTTTTGAGTCTTATGTTGGTTCAATTATTGGTACTATGGTATTAGGAGCACTAATTGTAACTCCTAAATTTGATGGTCTTGGTGCTGTTTATCTTCCATTAGCTTTGGCTGCTGTCGGAATTGTTATGTCAATTATAGGAACTTTTTTTGTACGTGTAAAAGAAGGCGGTTCTCCGCATACTGCACTAAATTTGGGAGAATTTGGTTCGGCAGGCCTAATGCTTGTTGCTTCATTCTTTTTAATTCAAGGATTCATCCCTGAGAATGTAGAAGGATTACCTTCTGGTTATATGGGAGTTTTTTATGCAACTATTTCCGGTCTTGTTGCTGGATTAGCTGTAGGAAAAGTTACAGAATATTATACAGGTACAGGGACAAAGCCTGTAAACTCAATTGTAAAACAGTCCGAAACAGGAGCAGCAACAAATATCATAGCTGGTTTAGGCGTAGGAATGATGTCTACTGCAATTCCAATTATTTTAATTGCAGCAGCAATTCTTGTTTCTCACCATTTTGCGGGACTTTATGGAATTGCAATTGCAGCTGTAGGGATGCTCGCAAATACAGGGATTCAATTGGCTGTTGATGCTTACGGTCCAATTTCAGACAATGCTGGTGGGATTGCTGAAATGGCAGAATTACCAACCGAAGTTCGTGAACGTACAGATAAGTTAGATGCTGTTGGTAATACCACAGCTGCCATTGGAAAAGGATTTGCAATTGCTTCAGCCGCATTAACAGCTTTGGCATTATTTGCCGCATTTATGAAAACTGCTGGTGTAAATGCTATTGATGTATCGCAGCCTAAAATTATGGCTGGATTATTGGTTGGCGGAATGTTACCATTCGTATTTTCAGCGTTGTCTATGAATGCAGTTGGAAGAGCAGCTATGGCAATGATTGAAGAAGTACGTCGACAATTTAGGGATATCCCTGCCTTAAGAGCAGCTCTCGATGTGATGATTAAATACGATTCTGATATGTCAAAAGCCTCTGCAGATGACAGAAAAATATTTGACAAAGCAGACGGAATTGCTGAATATGACAAATGTGTTGAAATTTCAACTACTGCTTCAATTAAAGAAATGGTACTTCCAGGTGTACTTGCTATAGTAGTTCCTGTTGCAGTTGGATTTATTGGAGGAGCGGAAATGCTAGGGGGTTTACTTGCTGGAGTAACTACTTGTGGAGTACTTATGGCTATCTTCCAATCAAATGCGGGTGGTGCTTGGGACAATGCTAAGAAAATGATTGAAGAACAAGGCAAAAAAGGAACAGATGCTCACAAATCAGCAGTGGTTGGTGACACTGTTGGTGATCCATTTAAAGATACTTCTGGCCCCTCATTAAATATTTTACTGAAATTAATGTCGGTCGTTGCCTTGGTTATTGCTCCTAGTATAGCAATGGATAGTGAAGAATTATCAGCTTATGTTGAAGATCAGAAAAATAAAATTCAAAAAATTGAGTTTATAGTTGAGGAAAATCAAGAAGAAAAAGAAAAGNTTCGAATNATGATCACTAATAACAACACTTATAAAGGAATTACTGCTAAGGAAATTATCTTTTCAGAATATAAGAGTGAACCAACCTCACATCGGAAGAGCTTATAAAAAAGTTTACTTAGTATAGTTTACTTAAATAGATTTGAAAAAAAGTTCAGTTTACTTACTAATGATTTTTATTATTTGATTTTGTTAAGGCCTTTTTCAATCTCCATAACAACGGTATTGAAATCGTTTTTATTTTCTACAAAATCTAAATCATTAACATCGATTATAATCATTTTATTTTTGTCGTAAGTACTAATCCATGCTTCATAACGTTCGTTTAATCTACTTAGGTAATCAATGCTGATGCTGTTTTCATATTCCCTTCCGCGTTTGTGAATCTTACTAACCAAATTAGAAATACTACTTCTAAGGTAGATTAACAAATCAGGGCCTTCAATCAATGATTCAATTAAATTAAAAAGTTCTTGGTAATTTTTAAAATCACGCTGATTCATTAGCCCCATTGCATTTAGATTTGGAGCAAAGATGTATGCATCTTCATAAATAGTTCTATCCTGAACTATAGTTTTTTTGTTGTTTTTAAAAGATAAAAGTTGTTGAAATCTACTTTTTAGAAAATAAACTTGAAGGTTAAATGACCATCGTTCCATGTGGTTATAGAAATCGTCTAGATAGGGGTTATCAATTACGTCTTCAAAATTAGCTTCCCAATTATAGTGTTTAGCAATAAGTTCAGTCAGGCTTGTTTTTCCTGCTCCAATATTTCCAGCTATTGCAATACGCATAGTTAGTTTTAAAAGTCCAATCGCAAATTAGTTGCTTTTTTGATAACAAAAAAGAAATTTTCTTTTTAAAAGAAGAATAAAAGCATTTTTTTAAGTAAACTTTGTGATTTAAAAAAAAAAATGTAATTTTACAATATAAAACGAGGAAGGATTTGACTGATTGCAAACCTCGAAAAAAAAATGCTAAAGCAGTGTTGCTTTTATCAAAACGCACCGTTTGAATCCTTCCAAAAAAAAGCAACGTAATACCTATGTCATATTTTTTTACTTCAGAATCTGTAAGTGAAGGACATCCAGATAAAATTGCTGACCAAATTAGTGACGCATTATTAGACAACTTTCTTGCATTTGACCCTGAAAGCAAGGTGGCTTGTGAGACCATGGTTACTACAGGTCAAGTAGTCTTGGCAGGTGAAGTCAAGAGCTCAACTTACTTAGATGTTCAATCTATTGCTCGAGAAACAATCAATAGTATTGGATATACTAAAGGCGCTTATCAATTTAGTGGAGATTCTTGCGGTGTAATTTCTTTGATTCATGAACAATCTCAAGATATCAATCGAGGGGTTGAAAGAGAGGAAAAAGAAGCACAAGGTGCAGGTGATCAAGGAATCATGTTTGGATATGCTTCTAATGAAACTGAAAACTATATTCCTTTAGCATTAGATCTTTCCCACAAAATTTTAATTGAACTTGCTGCCTTGAGAAGAGAAAACGATACCATTACTTATTTACGTCCTGATTCAAAATCTCAAGTCACTATAGAATATGACGACAAAAACAAGGCGTTGAGAATCGATACTATAGTTGTTTCCACTCAACACGACGATTTTGATCATGATGAAAATAAAATGTTAGAGAAAATTAAATCAGATATCGTTAAAATTTTAATTCCACGTGTGTTGTCAAAATGTGAGCCTCGGATTCAAAAACTATTCGGAACCGATATTAAGTATCATGTAAATCCTACAGGAAAATTTGTGATTGGAGGACCGCACGGGGATACAGGATTGACAGGGAGGAAGATTATAGTTGATACCTACGGCGGTAAAGGAGGCCATGGTGGAGGNGCTTTTAGCGGGAAAGACCCCAGTAAAGTAGATCGAAGTGCCGCTTATGCTTCAAGACATATGGCAAAAAATTTAGTTGCTGCAGGGGTAGCCGATGAAATACTGGTTCAATTAAGTTATGCCATTGGAGTAGTTGAGCCAACTTCTGTTTATGTAAATACCAATGGAACGGCAAAGGTAAATTTATCCGATGCAGAAATTGCTGAAAAAGCTAGATCTTTATTTGATTTACGCCCCTATGCAATAGAAAAACGACTAAAATTGAGAAATCCAATGTATTTAGAAACATCATCTTACGGTCATATGGGGCGAACGCCTCACACTGTAACCAAAACGTTTGAATCCCCGTATAACGGAAAAGTGTCGAAGGAAGTAGCGCTTTTCACCTGGGAACAATTAGATTATATATTAAAAATTAAAAAATCATTTCAATTATGAGTAATCAACTGGCAACTAAAGCACTTCATGCAGGTCATGATGCTTCAAATTCACAAGGAACTCAAGCAGTTCCAATTTATCAAACAACTTCGTATGTATTTAATGATTCAGAACATGCGGCTAATCTTTTTTCTTTAGCAGAACCTGGATTCATTTACACTCGTTTAAACAATCCGACAAATGACGTGTTGGAACAACGACTAGCTGCAATGGAAGGGGGAGTCGCAGCTGTGGCAACCGCTTCAGGAACTGCAGCTATTGCAACTACACTTATGGTAATTCTTAAAACGGGAGACCATATTGTAGCTTCAAGCAGTCTTTATGGAGGCACTTATAATTTATTGTCCAATACCTTGCCGCGTTTTGGAATAACAACAACCTTTGTAGATCCTGATAAAGCTGAAAATTTTGGAAAAGCAATTCAGCCTAATACAAGACTCTTTTTTTCGGAGTCTCTAGGGAATCCTAAACTGGACGTCTTGGATTTAAAAGCAATTTCAGATCAGGCAAAAGCAGCAAAAGTTCCTTTTGTAGTTGATAATACAGTTGCTTCACCAGCATTATTAAATCCTATTGAACATGGAGCAAATATTGTAATTCATTCTTTGACGAAATATCTTACAGGAAATGGAACTTCATTAGGGGGGGTAATTATTGATGCAGGTACTTTTGATTGGGGGAATGGTAATTTTCCTGAATTTACAGAACCCAATCCAAGTTATCATGGGTTGAATTATCACGAGGCCCTCGGTGCAATTGCTTTTATTGCGAAGGTTCGTATTGAAGGGTTACGAGATCTGGGAAGTGCACCCAGCCCGTTTAATAGTTTTCAAAGTATTCAAGGAATTGAAACCTTGGAAATTAGAATGAAAAAGCATTCAGAAAATGCTCTTAAATTAGCCGCCTGGCTTTCAACTAACAAGGAAGTTGCTTGGGTAAATTATCCAGGACTTAAATCCTCAAAATATAATGATTTAGCTCAGAAGTATTTACCAAAGGGTCAAAGTGGAATCGTAACCTTTGGTCTTAAAAAAGGTTTTGAAGGGGGAAAAGTAGTTGCTGATAAAACAAAGCTCTTTTCTCTTTTAGCAAATATAGGCGATACAAAATCACTGATTATTCATCCTGCTAGTACCACCCACCAGCAATTGGACGAGGAGGCTCAAAAGGCAACTGGTGTTACCACAGACTTAATCCGTCTTTCAGTAGGTTTAGAAAATGTAAATGATCTGATTGAGGATCTGGAAAATGCCTTTTCATTATTGTAAATTTGAATGAATTCGATTCAGTGTCTTTCTTTAACTGATCTAAAAACAGATGCTGGTATTTACTTTGCAAAGCTTGTTTTATATTATCAACACTTTGGGCAATCATTAAATAAAGCACCAGTAGTTTTAATAAATCATTCCTTGACTGGCGACTCTAATGTTGCCGGTCAAAAGGGATGGTGGAAAGAACTTGTTGGCCCAAAAAAAATCATAGATACTAATCGATACGCAGTTTTAGCTTTTAATATTCCTGGTAATGGAGTAAAAGGGCAAACCTTTTCAAATGCTTATGATTTTCATGCTGGTGATATTGCTCTTTTCTTTTTAAAGGGACTCGAACTTTTAGGGATTAGTAGGTTGTACGCATTGGTCGGAGGATCAATTGGTGGTGGGATAGCTTGGGAAATGGCAGTAATTGCTCCTAAACTAGCTAAATATATTATACCTGTTGCTGCAGATTGGAAAGCTAATGACTGGATATTAGCCAATACTTTTTTACAACATCGTATTTTAGAAAACTCCAATAATCCTCTTGAGGATGCACGTATTCATGCGATGTTGACCTATAGAACCCCTCAGTCGTTTACACAAAGATTTGAAAGAACAATAAATGACGAATCTGGAATTTACAATATCGAAAGTTGGTTATTACATCATGGGAAAAAGTTGGCTGAGCGGTTTCATCTGGATGCTTACATTTTAGTTAACCATTTGTTAGCATCAATAAATATTGAACGTAATGGAGAAAATGCTCAAGATCTAATAAAAAAAATCGAAGGGCAGATTCATCTTATTGCGGTTGACAGTGATTTGTTTTTTACNCCTGTTGAAGACCAAAAAACTTATGAAATGATCAAACCTCAAAAGGAATCGATATTCTATCACGAGCTCATATCTATACATGGGCATGATGCCTTTTTAATTGAAAATGATGCCATGATCAAAATTTTAAATCCAATTTTTAAAAATTAAATTTCCTTTACTATGGAAGTATCTTTAGAACGTATTAACGAAGATTATTTATTTGAAGTAACTAACTCCAATGGTCACAAAGTACTTTTGGATAATAAATCAAAGACTAGTGGTATAGTAAAAGGGGTAAGTCCTATGGAATTACTGCTTATGGGTGTTGCGGGATGCAGTGCAATTGACATTGTGGCGATACTAAACAAACAAAAAATTAATCCAAAAGTTTTGAAAATGGAGGTTAAAGGACACCGCTTCGATAATAAAGTTCCTTCTTTNTTTTACCAAATTGATATTCTAATTCACTTAGAAGGTNATTTTNCGGCAGAAAAAGCAAAACGTGCTGCAAAACTTTCCTACGAAAAATATTGTTCTGTTTCAAAAACTTTNGAGCCAACTGCTAAAATTTATCATAGAGTAATTTTAAATGGNAAAGAAGTNTAGTCTTAAATCATATTGAAATAAGAATAAAAATTAATCAGATGGTGTGCTCTTATTTTTAGACTTTTTTTAATTGAATCTTAAGAAGTCAACTCATTAAAAAGGGTCTCCAAGCTTTCATTTTTTAATTGAAGTGATAAGATTTTAAGCCCGTTTTTATTTGCAAAATCAAAGATGGTAGGNCGGTGATCATCATTACCGCTAACATAAATTTCATAGTTAAAATCATATGTATTTTTAATATTTTTGACTTGGGGAAGCCTTTCTAATGCCTCTTGTTCGATTCGGTAATCAAAAGTTACCTCTATGATTTGTTCTTTATTTTTACTAAGATTTTCAAGTGATTCATCTAAAACAATTTTCCCTTGGTTGATTATTATCACTCTGTCACAAATTGCATCTACTTCTTGCAGTATATGTGTAGATAATATAACTGTTTTATCCTTGCCTAAGTCCCTTATTAATTTTCGTATCTCGATAAGTTGATTTGGATCTAAGCCAGTAGTTGGCTCATCTAAAATAACTACATCTGGATTATGTATTAATGCAGCAGCGAGTCCTACCCGTTGTTTATATCCTTTGGATAGGGAGTAGATCTTATTTTGAGCATGATTTTCCAAACCAGTCTTTTGTATTATTTCAGCAAGTTTTGGCTTTNNGATATTATAGAGTCCAGCACTGAACTTAAGGTATTCAATAACACACATTTCGGAGTAAAGAGGGTTNTTTTCTGGCAGATATCCTGTTTTTTTTTGAATGTCACGAAGTTCGGTACGCAAGTCCTGACCAAAAAAATGTATNTCCCCTTCCCATTTTGTGTAATATCCTGTAAGGATTTTCATAAGTGTTGACTTGCCAGCTCCGTTTGGCCCCAACAATCCTACAACTTCACCCTTTTTGAGTTCCATATTTACACCTTTTAAGGCTTTAACGCTCCCAAAGTTTTTAGTAACATCTGTAATGACAAAACTCATTTTTTTGTTTAAATATACTTATTTTTTGAGGCTGCTTGGGTACTTTTTTGTTCTATTAAAACTGTTAATATGATTAATACACCCCCTATAATGCTTCGTCCAGATGGAATTTCATTCAGAAAAAGAAATCCTAGCAGAATACCATATATGGGTTGAATACCACTCATGATACTCACGGTTCCAATCGAGAATTTTTTAAAACTGTTNAGAAATAGTGTATGCCCAACAGCTGTAGTTAAGACCCCNAGAATCAATATNTAGGGGANNTTTGTGGCGTATGAGTTCACTTCAAATTTTACTATNGCGGGGAGNAGAATAATTAGAGTTACNCCCATTTGATAAAGCATTAATACGGAACCATTTATTGAAGNAATTTTTTGTTTCATCAAAAGATTTCTTACCGAGTAACAAATAGAGGANAGGATCCCCATCAAAACTCCTTGAGTGACAGTATTGTCTAATTCAAAGCTAGGTGCCAAAAAATAGACACCTGCCATAATCATTAAGCCAAGTAAAAAGTGTCTTTTTTGATAACGTAAATCAAAGAAAAAAGGTTCGAGTAATACAGTTACCATTGGATAGGTAAAAAGTGAAAGCATACCAATAGCAACTGAGCTCCATTGAAGCGCAAAAAAATAAGTAACCCAATGCCCCGCCATTAAAATACCACTTAGTATTGTGGCTCCTCCTTCTTTTTGAAAGTTGATTCGTATTCTCTTTTTTTTCAAAAGTAAATAACCCAATAGCAGAATAAAAGCAACAACCGCTCGAGACCAAATCGTTAATGGTGGGGGTAAACTAATAAAGCGCCCCAGAGCTCCTGAAGTGGAGATGCACAACATTGCAGAATTCAAAAGTATAAAATGTCTGTAATTGTTTTTCATTTTATACCATTAAGAGCGTTCTCATTAAATTAATTTTAGAAGGATAAGATAGTTTTTTCGATTCAAATTTTAGTTATCGGTTTATTTTCTAGCAAAAAAACTAAAAAAAACATGGAAGAGTTTGTTTTTATAAAAAGCAATGCTACATTTGTCACGTTTTAATGGTTATGAAAAACATAAATACTTTTTACAACTTCTTCTATTACTTTTACAATGAGGATAAATGGACCTTGTATTAAGTTAATTATAAAAATATATTAAAGAGTCCTGATTTTTTCGGGACTTTTTTTTTGAATACAATGAAAAAAAATCAAAAAATAGCAATACAAGGAAACCTATGGTCTTTTCACCACGTTGTGGTAAAGAAATATTACAAAACTAATTTTGAATTGGTAGTGTGTGAGACCTTTGATGACAGTGTAAAAGCACTTTTGAATGGTACTGCAGATCAAGCAGTAATGGCGATTGAAAATTCTATTGCAGGATCTATAATTCCCAATTATGCCTTAATTGACAGAAACCAATTACAGATTATAGGGGAATATAGTTTGAGTATAAATCATCAATTGATGGTATTCCCAGGTCAAAAAATAGAAGATATAAAGGAAGTTCATTCTCATCCAATGGCTTTACTCCAGTGTAAGGATTTTTTTCATCAATATCCTAATATTCGTTTAGTAGAGGCCGAAGATACAGCAGATGAGGCAAAAAGAATTTCTGAAAATAAACTTCATGGAATTGGAGCGATCGCAAGTCAAGAAGCTGCTGATTTTTATGGTATGCAAGTTTTAGCCTCATCGATTCAAACAATTATAAATAATATTACACGCTTTGTAATTATTCAAAATAGCGGACAATTGATTGCAAAAGAATCAATCAACAAAGCGGCTTTAAAATTTAAATTAGATCATCAAAGAGGAAGTCTTGCAGCTGTTCTAAACGTAATGAGTGATTGTCAATTAAATCTGACCAAAATTCAATCCCTACCTGTTATTAAAACTCCAGGGAAATATGCATTTTTTGTTGATGTAACTTTTGAAGATTTTACACATTATGAAAAAGCAAGAAAATTGATTGCCATTATGGCCTCTGAATTTAAAATATTAGGCGAATATCGCCAACACCAAATATGAGAGAAACGGCTAAACGATTAAAAAGTGTTGAAGAATACTACTTTTCCAGAAAGTTAAGAGAGGTAGAAAAGCGTATTAGTGAGGGCCAACCAATAATCAATATGGGTATTGGAAGCCCAGATTTGCCAGCTCATTCAAGCGTTATAGAAGCTTTACAAAATGCTCTTACAAATTCGAGGGCACATATGTACCAAAGTTACAAGGGTCTACCAGAGCTAAGAAAAGGAATCAGTGAGTTTTACAAAACACATTACCAAGTTGTTCTGGATCCAAATACTGAGGTCTTACCTTTAATGGGATCTAAAGAAGGAATTATGCATATTTCAATGGCATTCCTCAATCCTGGAGATAAGGTTTTAATTCCAAATCCTGGGTATCCAACTTACGCCTCTGTAAGCCGTTTGTTAGAGACAGAACCAATTTTTTATTCACTTTCAGAAGTTACTAATTGGCAACCTGATTTTATGGAATTAGAATCTTTGGATACCTCCAAGATTAAAATTATGTGGGTTAATTATCCCCATATGCCTACAGGATCAGATTTTGATGTCAATACCCTTCAACGTTTAATTCGTTGGGCAAAACAAAATGATATTTTATTGGTCAATGATAATCCCTATAGTTTTGTACTGACTGATAAACCTCAAAGTATTTTATCGCTTACTGACGCCAAAGAAATTGCAATAGAATTAAACTCTTTAAGNAAGTCCTTCAATATGGCTGGTTGGAGAGTAGGTATGCTTTGTGGAAATGCTGAAACGGTTCAAGCGGTACTAAAAGTTAAAAGTAATATGGATTCTGGAATGTTTTTTGGAATCCAACAAGGTGCCATAGCTGCTTTAAAAATGGAGACTTCTTGGTTCAAAAAGTTAAATGAAATATATCGTAAGCGAAGAAATTTAGTTGAAAAATTGGCAACAAGATTAGAAACTAAATTTGATCCAACTAGTAAGGGTTTATTTGTTTGGGCAAGACTACCTTCAGGAAGATTGGATTCGGAAGCTTTTATCGATAAAATATTAAATGAAAAGCATGTTTTCATTACTCCNGGGACAATATTTGGGAGTCAAGGTGAAGGATATATTAGATTTTCATTATGTGTAAGCGAACAAATTATTGAAGAAGTTTTAAATCGATTTGATTAATGAATATAGGAGTGATTGGTCTGGGGTTGATAGGAGGTTCTTTTGCTTTAGCAGCAAAAAAACATATAACTAATGTTGTACTTTTTGGAGGAGACAAAAAGGTAAATAATATAAAAGAAGCTATCGAAAAAGGGATTATTGACTATGAATTAAAGTCAAAAGATTATACAAAAATGGATATTTTAATCTTAGCTATACCTGTTGATGCTGCTACAGATATTGTCTTGAATCTATTAGATAAGATTAATGACAATGCACTTCTATTTGATGTTGGCTCTACGAAATACTCAATTTGTAAAATGGTCGAATTACATCCAAAAAGAAATCAGTTTTTAGGAACACACCCAATAGCTGGAACGGAGTTTTCAGGCCCTTTGGCAGCTTTCTCAGATTTATATTTTAACAAAACACAGATCCTTTGTGAAACTGAAAAAACACGTCCTGATTTATTAGAATGGGCAATTCAGTTTTTCCGCTCTATTAATATGAATATTCAAGAAATGGACCCAAAAGAACATGATCAACATATTGCTTATGTTTCCCATATTTCTCACATATCCTCTTTTATGTTAGGAAAAACTGTAATGGAAAAGGAAGATGATGAGAAAGCAATTTTTGATATGGCAGGCAGTGGATTCGCTTCCACAGTTCGATTGGCTAAAAGTTCACCCGAAATGTGGACTCCTATTTTTAAACAGAATAATGAGAATATTTTAGAGGTTCTCAATGAGTATATTGCTAATCTAGAACAATTTAAATCACTTTTAGAAAATAAAGATTGGTCTGAAATGCATAAACAAATTAAAGATATTAACTCAATAAAGAAAATTTTAAAAGGTATACCTGAATCAAAAACTTAATCAAGAATTAAAATTTAACACTATGGAAAATAATAAGAAAATGCGCCAATGGCTTGATAATTTTGCATTAGACCACCCTTTGGTAATTGGAGGTCCATGCAGTGCTGAAACAGAGGAACAAGTTCTAAAAATAGCCCATGAATTAAAAAACACAGATGTCACAGTATATCGTGCAGGGATATGGAAACCCAGAACACGTCCTGGAATGTTTGAAGGAGTTGGTGCAATTGGTCTTGGCTGGTTAAAAAAAGTGAAAGAAGAAACTGGTTTATTAACAGCTACAGAAGTTGCTAACAAAGATCATGTGAAATTAGCTTTGGAAAATGATATTGATATTCTTTGGATAGGAGCACGATCTACAGTAAGTCCATTTATTATGCAAGAAATTGCAGATGCTTTAGAGGGTACCGACAAAATAGTTTTGGTAAAAAATCCAGTAAACCCTGACTTGGCACTTTGGCTTGGCGGCGTTGAACGTCTCTACTCTTCAAAAATTAATAGGCTTGGTTTGATTCATCGAGGTTTTTCTACTTATGAAAAAACTAAATACCGTAATATTCCAGAATGGCAAATTGCTATTGAGGTAAAAAATAAGTTTCCTGATTTACCTATCATATGTGATCCGTCACATATTGCAGGTAGAAGAGATTTAATTTTTGATATTTCACAAGCTGCTTTAGATCTTAATTTTGATGGACTTATGATAGAGACTCATTGGGACCCGGATAATGCTTGGAGTGATTCAGCACAACAGGTAACCCCATCTCGTTTAGTAGAAATTATGCGTGATTTAAAAGTTCGTAAAAAGACGACCGATGAAGAAGCATATCAGAACGAATTGAATAACTTAAGAGCCCAGATTGATGTCGTTGACCAGACTTTATTGGACACTTTAGGCAAGAGAATGAACGTAGCTTTAGAAATAGGGGCTCTTAAAAAATCAAATAATGTTGCGGTACTTCAAAATAAGCGATGGAATGAAATTTTAGGGAAGATGATTTTGGATGGCCAGGAACGTCAACTTTCAGAAGAATTCATCCTAAGAGTTTTTAAGGCAATTCATCAAGAATCGATCAATAAACAAGAAAAAATACTTAATACTTAAGCTAGATTTTTTTTATTCAAATTTAATAATTTAAAAAAAATGAATTTACTTGACTTAATGCGTGAATCAAGAGAAAAGCTCAAAGAGCATTGGTTAATTGCAGCTTTAATTTGTTTAATCTATGGTTTGTTGGTAGGATTACCTTCAGAATTAAATACCTATGGGAATTTTTTATCTTTATTACTGGCAGGACCCCTTCAGTTGGGTATGAGTATTTATTTTCTGAATATTTTCTATGATAAACCTGCTTCAATAGAGAATCTAGTTGAAGGTTTTAAGCCTCTATTAAAAGTTTTATTACTTTATTTTGTAATATCTATATTCACATTATTTGGGTTCATTCTTCTTGTAATTCCTGGTATAATTATTGCCCTTGGCTTATCAATGAGTTACTATATCTTTATTGAGGAGCCTGAATTGACTATTGAAGAAATTCTAAAAAAAAGTTGGAAACTTACTGAAGGTAACAAGATAGAGATTTTTGAACTTCATCTTCGTTTTATTCCTTGGTATCTTCTGGGTATTCTTTGCCTTTTTGTTGGTATATTTTTTGTAATTCCTTGGCATCAATTGGCCATAGTAAATTACTATAATTATCTAAAAGTAAAAGAGTAATTTGAAGCTCACCTGGCATATAGATAAATTAAAAATTAAACTTTTTAATTTAAAGCATTTGCAATTCTACTAACAGCAGTTCGAATATTTTTTTCTGATGCTGCATATGAGATGCGAATACAATTATCATTTCCAAAGGCTTCACCTGTAACTGTTGCAACATATGCCTCTTCGAGTAAAAATAAAGCAAAATCTGAAGCATTTTTAATCCTTCTTTGACCTATTTTTTTTCCGAAATAATATGAAATGTCAGGGAATACGTAAAAGGCTCCTTGGGGTTTGTTAACTCTGAAACCAGGAATTTCATTTAATAATTTAATTATTATTTCACGTCGAGTAAAAAATTCATCAACCATGTATTGGATTTTACTTACTGGAGCTGAAATTGCTGCAATGGTTGCTCTTTGCGCTATGCAATTAGCTCCACTGGTTATTTGACCTTGCATTTTATTACAAGCTTTTGCAATCCATTCAGGAGCCCCAATATATCCAATGCGCCATCCGGTCATAGCAAAGGCTTTTGCAACACCATTTACGGTAATGGTTCGATCGTACAATGATGCAATTCTTGCAAAACTAAAATGTGGAGTGCCGTAATTGATGTGTTCGTAAATTTCATCAGAAAGAATAAATATCTCTGGGTAATTTTCTAGAACTCTAGCTAGTGCTTTGTATTCATCCTCAGTATAAATTGAACCGCTTGGATTATTAGGCGAATTGAACATAATTAATTTTGTGTTTGGAGTAATAGCTGCTTCCAATTGCTCAGGGGTAATTTTAAAATTGGTTTCAATACTCGAAGGAATAATAATTGATTTTGCCTCAGCCAAAGTTGCAATTGCTGAATAGCTTACCCAATAGGGAGCAGGAAGAAGCACTTCATCTCCAGGGTTCAAAAGAACCATGCATACATTGGCAATAGATTGTTTAGCACCAGTTGAAACAACAATTTGTGACGGTTCATAAGTTAACTTGTTATCTCGTTTGAATTTATCACATACAACTTTTTTTAGGTCTGCATAACCATCAACCGGAGAATAGGAATTCCAGTTATCGTTAACCGCATGCACAGCAGCTTTTTTGATAAATTCAGGAGTATTAAAATCAGGCTCTCCCAAACTGAGTCCGATGATGTCAATTCCTTGGTTTTTTAACTCTCTAGCTTTTGCTGCCATTGCCAGCGTTGCCGATACAGGTAAACTGTTAATTCTTTCTGATAATATTTCCATTTGATTTTTAAGTGGGTTGCACCCCCATTTGTTTTAAAAATTTGAAGTGAGAAAACAGGGCACTTTTTATTGTTCTGTATTCGTTATAAGGAAGATTAAATTCTTCAGCTGTTTTTTTAACTATAGCTCCGATTTTGTTGTAATGAATGTGGCTAATATGAGGAAATATATGATGTTCAATTTGATGATTTAGCCCCCCTGTAAACCAGTTTAGAATTTTGTTTTTTGTTGAAAAATTAACTGTAGTAAGTAGTTGGTGAATTGCCCAAGTATTTTTCATAGTGCCAGATTTATCAGGTTTCGGCATTTGTGCATCTTCCATTACGTGCGCTAACTGAAAGACCAAGCTTAAGATAAGTCCTGCCGTGTAATGCATAACTAAAAAACCAATTAATATAGACCACCATGGAGCATCAATTACAATCATAGGTAATGCAATCCAAATAAAAAAATATAAAATTTTAGTTACAAATAAACCAGTCCACTGAATGCTAGGACGCTTACTGTTGAGGTAAGATAGTTTCCTCTTGGTGTATCGTTTCATTTGCTGAAAATCTGTAAAAACTGCCCAGTTTAACGTTAATAAACCATATAAAAGTAAAGAATAGAGGTGTTGGAATCGATGATGTGGCATCCATTGAGAATGTTTTGAAAAGCGGAGTATTCTTCCAGCTTCAAGATCCTCATCATGTCCATGAATATTTGTGTAGGTGTGATGTAAAAGATTATGTTGAATTTTCCAGTTAAATACATTTCCTGCAAGAAAATAAATACTACTTCCCATAAAATTATTTATCCATTGATACTTTGAAAATGAGCCATGATTTCCATCATGCATAACGTTCATTCCAACTCCAGCCATACCTAATCCCATGACAACACAAAGTAATAATTTAATCCAAAGATTAATACTTAATGTTAAAATCAAAACATATGGAGCGATTAATAATAAAAACATTACAAATGTTTTCAGATAAAGTTTCCAATTTCCAGTCTTCTCAATCTTATTTTGTTTAAAGTATTTATTTACTCGATTGTTTAAGGTTTTAAAAAATTTTTTGGTGTCTTTTCTTGAAAAGCGAAGTCTTTCTGTAGATTGCATAAATATTTTTGAATTGTAAAAATAATCTAAAAAAGTTTATAATTAAACTCCTTTAAAAAAACAATATGGATGATGTGTTAAATTATTTTCCAAATTTAAATGAAATTCAAATCAAGCAATTTAATGAGCTACAAAAGCTCTATACTTTTTGGAATTCTCAAATCAACTTGATTTCAAGAAAGGACATGGATTTTTTTTATGAGCATCATGTTTTACATTCTCTAGGGATTTCAAAGATTATTCAATTTAACAATAATTCTCGGATTTTAGATGTAGGTACTGGTGGGGGATTTCCTGGAATTCCCTTAGCTATTCTATTTCCAAAAGTACACTTTTATTTGATAGACTCTATAGCTAAGAAAATAAATGTAGTCAATTCAATTAAACATGATTTAGAGTTAACCAATGTTAATGCTTCCCAAATTCGAGCTGAGGATTTTAAAGAAAAAGTTGACTTTGTAGTAAGTAGAGCAGTAACAAAAATGGATTCTTTTGTACCGTGGGTCAAAAATAAAATAAGCTTAAAAAACAACCATATCATTAAAAACGGTATACTATATTTAAAGGGTGGTGAACTTAAGAAAGAATTACAAAATTTTCCCAAGGCTCAGTGTTTTGAGCTCCAGGATTATTTTACCAATTCGTTTTTTAAAACTAAAAAAGTAGTTTACCTACCGCTATAAATCTTTTATTTCTAAAACTGTCCAACTCACCCAAGTAACTCTTTAAAATTATTTTTGGCAATAGAATTATTTTAAAGTTTTAATCTTCTAAAAATGGATAACGATAATCATTTGCTGGGACAAAAGTTTCTTTAATTAAACGAGGTGAAACCCATCGAAGTAAATTTGCCGCAGATCCTGCTTTATCATTGGTTCCCGAACCTCTTGCTCCACCAAAGGGTTGTTGTCCAACAACTGCACCCGTTGGTTTGTCATTTATGTAAAAGTTACCTGCACTGTTTTCTAAAGCATTTAATGCTTCCTCAAGTGCATAACGATCTTGAGAATAAACGGCCCCAGTCAAAGCATATTCTGAGGTGCTATCCACCAGCTCAAGAGTTTTAGACCATTCGTCGTCTTGATAAATATATAAAGTAACTAGTGGCCCAAATAGCTCAGTTGTCATAGTGTTATATTTAGGGTTTGAAGTACGAATTACTGTAGGTTGGATAAAATAGCCTACACTGTCATCAAAATTACCCCCATAAATGATCTCAGCTTCGTTGTCTTTTTGAACTTGTTTTATTGTATTTGCCAATTTGTCAAAAGCACCTTTGTGTATTACTGAAGTGACAAAGTTTTCAAAATTTTCAGGCGATCCCATCTTAATTGTCTTCAGATCTTCAATTAAATTTTCAATTATTTTATCTGCTAAAGATTTAGGAAGATATACTCTTGATGCTGCGGAACATTTTTGTCCTTGAAATTCAAAAGCTCCTCTAATAATTCCAGTTGCTACCTCTTTTGCTTTTGAAGAAGGATGAGCTATTATAAAATCTTTACCACCTGTTTCCCCAACAATTCTTGGATAGGATTTGTAGCGTTTTATTTGAGCTCCAATTTTTCCCCAAATTCCTCTAAATATTTCAGTTGATCCCGTATAATGGATTCCTGCAAAATTTGGACTTTCAAGTACAGTATTTGTAATCATTTCAGGATCACCAAAGACCATATTTACAACACCATCAGGAAGTCCTGCTTCCTGAAAAATTTCCATTAAAACCTGTGCAGAAAAAACTTGATGATCACTTGGCTTCCATACCACGGTATTCCCCATCATGGCTGCACTTGCACAAAGATTACCTGCAATCGCTGTAAAGTTAAAAGGGCTAACAGCATATACAAAACCTTCAAGTGGACGATAACTTATCCGGTTCCATATTCCCTGGCTATTCTCAGGTTGATTTTCATAAATTTCCTGCATAAAATATGCATTAAACCTAAGAAAGTCTATGTATTCACAAGCTGCATCTATTTCAGCTTGATGAATAGTTTTGGATTGTGCTAACATAGTTGCAGCGTTAATTTTTGTTCTGTATGGGCCAGCTACAAGTTCGGCTGCTTTTAAGAAAATAGAAGCTCTTGACTCCCAATGCATTTTACTCCAAGCTTTTTTTGCTTTTAGAGAGGCTTCAATGGCTTCTTTTATGTGTTTTGCTTCGGCTTTGTGGTAAGTACCTAAAATGTGTTTGTGATCGTGTGGAGGATTCATATTTGCAATTATTCCACTACGAACATCACGACTTCCAATCCTCATCGGAATATCAATATTGGCTTTGTAAAGCTGACGGTATAATTTTTGAACTTCTCGTCTTTCATCGCTTCCTGAAGCGTATGATAATATTGGTTCATTAGTTGGAAAAGGGACTTGAGAAATACTGTGAGTCATAAGAATAGATTTTGATCAAAAGTATTGATTAAAAATTAAGAAAAACACAAATGATTTAGTTTAATAAATATGGGACGCTAAGTTTGAAACTAGGAACATCAACATTAAATTTTCTTGCTGTAGAAAAATTTATCATAATGTATGTGCCAGTCATGGATCCCAATGGTGAGGTTATTAAGCATCCAGACTGATAAGTGTGAGTTCCACCTGGCTTTAAAACAGGTTTTTTACCTACAACTCCATTGCCATTGACATATTGGGGGCTGTTCATTGATTCTAGAATTTTCCAGTGGCGTGATAGTAGTTGAACAACATCTTTACTTTGATTTTCAATTGTAATATGATACATAAAAGCGTGATGGAGAATTTGTTTTTTTAGAAAACTCCCTTCAAATTTTGATTCTACTGTAATTTTTATTCCTCTCGTAATTTGTTGTATCACAACTTTTTATTAAAAAAATATCTTGAATTAAAGTTAATAAAAACCAATTAGTTAGCAAACAAAATGGTTTAATTTTGCAATTCAAATGAATTTGCTCTCCCAATACCAACTAAAGCATCATACTGAGCCCCTATGTTCCTGTAATACACAAGGATAAGATAATCGTTTTCAGTTAAAGCATGTGAACCGCTTAATGCATTTTTTTTTAATATGCCTTTTTGATTTAAAACATATTTATAATTATAAAACCCTTGCTTTAAATATAAAACTCCTTCGTAGACTTCTAAAGAGGGGTTAAAATAAAGTTTGTTAAGATCACTTAACTCAAAATTGTTAAATGCTCCATAAATATAAATTTCTTCGTTTTGATCTAACTCATAAGGATAGGCAAGACTAAAATAAACAAAGCTATAATCCTCACTTGTATTCGAATCACCAGGACGCATCACATTCCTTATTTTAAAATTACCATTTATATCAGGAGCAAAGCTGTAATCTAAAAGATTTCTAATTATATCAGTTTTGAGATAAGATTCGTATTGCTCTGTACGATTTGTATAAACAATGTTTGGTGTTGTTATTCTTAGATCTTTTGTGTCAAAGAAATAATATTCATTTCCACCCTCAAATTGAGTAGGTTTTTCGTAACGATAATCAAGTGTGTTTCCATTAAAAAATTGAGGTTTTATATCTGTAATAGGTTCATTCCATTGTTGATTTTGAAGAATGATAATTTTAATATTTTCTTCAGGATTTATAAAAAAATGACCCTTTGGAGTAACTGAAAAATGAATGGACTGGTGAGAGTTAAAACGGTCCATATTTTGAGGCCTGAAAACTCCAGCCCGAACGGATGATTTATTTTCATAAATACAAAACCTTCTAGAGAAGACTAACTCATTGTATGCAGAATAGATTTCGATAATATAATTTCCAGATACTTTTAGTTTAACGTTTTGATTAGGGATTTTCAGAATGTAGTGTGTATAGTGTTGTAGTGTATTGAAAGAAGTTATATAGTTTTCAATTCTCAAGTTGTCATAGCCTTCTAAATATTCATTTTGAAAAAGTTGAGATGGAGTCCAGTCATGATTGTAGTGTTTAATTCTATAGTAGTAATCAGCTTCATCCGCATTTAAATCATCAAATTGCAAATTAATCTGTTCACCTAGTTCAACTATTGGAAAAATATCCCTATTATCTACTCCCTCAAATTGAACCGATTTAATATTTTTTGGCGTAGCAATTTTTTTTTGCTTCTGTGCAAAACAAAAAAAGTTTATCAGTATGAAAAAAAGAGTTAGTTTATTTATATAACTTTTCATAAAATGTAAATGTAATTGTTCAGCTTGTGTTGACCAAATACACCCCTTTCGAAAGAAATACTTAAACACTTATTTAGAACGAATATAAATAACTCATTTACTCAAATTATGACTAAATAAAAAGAGGGTTTATTAGTAAATTTGATTGATTTTAGAATTTAATTTTTTAATGAGAATAATTAAAAAAATTCAAACTCGAAAGGGAGCAAAGCTAAACATCAAAGGTGAAGCTGAAAAAGTTTTTAAAAAAACACTTCCTTCAAAAACTTATGCTCTAAAACCAGATGATTTTTTTGGTATTCTACCTAAGCTTTTGAAAAAGGAAGGTGAGGAAATAAAAACAGGTGAGCCTGTTTTTTTTAGTAAGAATGAGCCTCGTATAAAGTTCGTTTCACCAGTATCTGGTTTTATTAAGTCTATAGAGCGCGGGGCAAGAAGAAAAATTGAAAAAATCATCATTTCCAGTTCATCGAATGATAATAGTGAATTACATGAAGTAAGTAACTGGGAAAATCTTAATAGAGATGAGTTAAAAAAACTTCTTTTAGACAGTGGCAATTGGCCATATATACATCAACGCCCTTATGGGACTATCGCCGATCCTAACGAAACCCCCAAGGCTATTTTTGTTTCAACTCATACAACAAATCCATTATGTCCAGATTTTGATTTTATTCTTAACAAAGAAATTGAGGATTTTCAAAATGGAATATCTGCACTAAATAAGTTATCAGATCAGCATGTATTTCTTGGAACAGATGCCTCTTTTCCAGGAATGTTTAAAAATATTTCAGATGTGCAACACTATACTGTTTCTGGACTACATCCTGCAGGAAATATCAGCCTGCATATACAAGAACTAGCTCCCTTAAATATGGGTGACCGCGTATGGACTGTCAATCCTGAAGATGTTGTAAAATTAGGTTGTTTTTTAAGTACAGGAAAATTTAGCCCAAAACGAACAGTAGCTATAACCGGAAATTCAGTTGAACAACCTAAATATATTGTTACAAAACAGGGTGCTGAATTACAACCTATTTTAAATGAATTTAAATTGCTTTATGATCAAAATAGAGTAATTAATGGAGATGTACTAACAGGCACTATTAGTTGTTTGGATGGACATCTTGGATACTTCAATAATCAAATAAGTATAATTCCTGAAGGAAATGATTATCGTATGTTTGGATGGTTACCTTTCAAAGACAACAATATTTTGAGCCTTTCCAACACATCATTTTCTCGTCTTTTCAAAAAGAAAGATTTTGAGGTTGATACTAACATAAATGGTGAAGAGCGAGCACTAGTAGTTACTGGAGAAATGGAAAAAGTATTTCCATTAGATATATATCCCATGCAGCTTATTAAAGCATGTATAGTTGAAGATATAGAAAAAATGGAAGCTCTCGGAATTTATGAAGTTGTTCCAGAGGATTTTGGTTTAATTGATTATGCAAATACATCCAAAATTGAGGCACAAGAAATTATCCGTGAAGGAATTGAGTTAATGATAAATGAAGTAGGTTAAAATTTCTAATATGAATGCTTTAAGAAAACAATTAGATACTCTAAAAAAGCCTTTTACTAAAGGGCAGAAATTTGAAAAGTTTGCACCAGCATTTAATGCTTTTGAAACTTTTTTGTTTGTTCCCAATCACATTACTAAAAAAGGAGCTCATATTCGTGATGCTGTTGATCTAAAAAGAACAATGGTTACAGTAATTATTGCTTTATTACCCGCTCTAATTTACGGTATTTACAATACTGGCTATCAATTTTATATTCAGACTGATGCGCCCTTCACTTTTATTGATGCTTTTATTCATGGGGCTTATAAAATTGTTCCAATGATTATTGTTTCATATGTTGTGGGTCTTTCTATTGAATTTGGATTTGCTGTTTACAGAGGACATGAAGTAAACGAAGGTTATTTAGTTACGGGTTTACTTATTCCTATGATTATGCCTGTTGATATTCCATTATGGATGGGTGGTATTTCAACAGCATTTGCTGTTTTAATAGCTAAAGAAGCTTTTGGAGGTACAGGAATGAATATTCTTAATCCTGCACTTACAGCGAGGGCGTTTGCCTTTTTCGCTTATCCAACTTATATGTCAGGAAATAAAGTATGGGTTTCTGAAGCTAGTAGCGTAGATGGAATATCAGGTGAAACAATATTAGGAAGTCTTGCAGCAGGACAAGATGTAAATTATTCAATGATACAAATGTTTCAAGGATCTATTCCTGGATCTATTGCCGAAACTTCAACACTTTGGGTTGTGGTGGGTGCTTTAATTTTAATTCTCACAGGGATCGGAAGTTGGCGTATAATTACAGGTGGAATTATCGGTGCAGCTATTATGGGTATATTATTTAACTTATGGGGAGCTAATCCGTTAATGAGTTTTTCTTGGATGAATCACTTGATTGTAGGAGGTTTTGCTTTTGGGATTGTATTTATGGCTACCGATCCTGTATCTGCTGCTCAAACCAATAAAGGGAAGTGGATTTATGGAATTCTTACTGGAATTTTTTGTATAATGATTCGTGTTTTCAATCCAGCATACCCAGAAGGTGTCATGTTGGCTATTTTACTGATGAATGTATTTGCACCAACTATTGATCATTATGTAGTGAACGGGAATATAAATAAGCGTAAAAAACGCTGGATGAATGCACAAGAACTTAAAACCGCATAAAATGAATAGAGATAGTAATGCATATACCTTTATTTTCGCAACACTAATGGTTTTGGTGGTCGCTTCTTCACTTGCTTTTACGGCAAGTTCATTGAAAGATCTTCAAGATTCTAATGTTCGAAAGGAAAAAATGCAAAATATTTTATCAACTATAGGAATTGAAACTGACCGTGAAAAAGCAGAGTCACTTTATAAAGAGTATATTACCGCACAACTTTCCCTAAAAGCTTCAGGTGATATCGATCAAAATGTAAATGCGTTTGAGATCAGCCTAAAAAGTGAAATAAAAAAACCTGTAGTTGAACAACGCTTTCCCTTGTATGAAGCGAATGTAGATGGTAGTAAATACTACATAGTTCCCTTAAGAGGAGTAGGATTATGGGATGCTATTTGGGGATATATTGCTTTGAAAGAAGACAAAAATACTATTCAAGGTGCAGTTTTTGACCATAAAGGAGAGACTGCAGGTTTAGGTGCAGAGATTACCCAACAATGGTTTCAAGATCGATTTGTAGGAGAAAAATTATTTAATTCCCAAGGACAACTTGTTGGCATAAGTGTTTCTAAGACTAATAATGATCCAAAAGATAATGATAAAGAAGATCATGAAGTTGATGCTATTTCAGGAGCAACAATAACAGGAGATGGAGTGACTGACATGATCCTTGAAAGATTTAAACATTATCTACCCTATCTAAAAGCAGAAAATACAACGGTGGCTTTAAATCAATAATTTAATGAGAGAAAATAAATCAAAACCCGATAAAAATCCAACTTTACTCTTCGTAAATAGGGAAAGAGAACCGTTGTTTTCAAAAAAGAACAGAAAGTTACTCTCTGATCCTATGGATGATAACAATCCAATTACCGTTCAGGTTCTAGGCATTTGTTCGGCATTAGCAATCACAGTACAATTAAAGCCTGCAGTTGTTATGAGCATTTCAGTTATGGCAGTAATGGCAGCAAGTAATGTAATTATATCTCTTTTAAGAAATCTAATTCCAAATCGAATCAGAATTATTGTTCAATTGGTTGTAGTGGCATCTATGGTAATTTTAGTAGATCAAATCTTAAGGGCATTTGCCTACGACGTCAGTAAGGAACTATCAATATTTATTGGACTGATTATTACAAACTGTATCGTAATGGGAAGATTAGAGGCTTTTGCACTTGGAAATGGAGTATGGAAATCCTTTTTAGATGGTATTGGAAATGCAGTTGGTTACGGAGTGATTTTGATTTTAGTTGCTTTTTTTAGAGAATTGTTTGGCTCAGGAAAATTATTTGGTTTTCAGGTGATTCCAGAAGTGATTTATGAAATGGGATATGTAAACAATGGACTGATGCTTCTGTCTCCTATGGCATTGATTACTGTTGGAATTTTAATATGGATTCAGCGTTCACGAAATAGAATTTTAATAGAAAAAAATTAAGGGTAAACTATGGAATCTTATTTAAACTTATTTGTTAAAAGTATTTTTATTGAGAACAT
Organism: Flavobacteriaceae bacterium; assembly: GCA_002705385.1. Classification (GTDB taxonomy): domain Bacteria; phylum Bacteroidota; class Bacteroidia; order Flavobacteriales; family Flavobacteriaceae; genus MS024-2A. Next base: position 21,355 of record PAFO01000029.1, on the reverse strand, counting down.
GATTTTTGCATATTTTTTGGGGATGTGTTCTTACTTAGCNGTGTCAAAAACTGTTAAAACTGCTGTAGGACTTGGCTTTGCAGTAATCTTTGTTTTGGCAATTACGGTACCTATTAACTACTTACTCGACACCTATTTACTCCAATCTGGAGCTTTATCATGGTTAGGTCCTCAATACGCTGATCTTGATTTAAGCTTTCTAAGCTTTATAATGTTTATTGCGGTTATAGCTTCTATGGTGCAATTAGTTGAAATGATTGTGGAAAAATTTGCTCCAGCACTTTACGGTGCATTGGGAATTTTTCTCCCACTAATTGCAGTAAATTGCGCTATTCTAGGAGGATCTTTATTTATGCAACAAAAAGATTTTTCTGGAATTGCAGAATCAGCAGTTTATGGGCTNGGTTCAGGTATTGGGTGGTTATTAGCTATCTTAGCAATCGCTGCAATCCGCGAAAAAATCCTTTATTCTAATGTACCTGCACCACTTAGAGGATTAGGAATTACGTTTATCATAACTGGTTTAATGGCACTAGGTTTTATGAGTTTTATGGGAATTAAATTATAATTTAAAATGGATCATTCAATAATATTAGCAAGTATTATCGTTTTTTTAGTCATAACATTCCTATTGGTTGGAATGCTTTTAGGTGCTAAGGCAAAACTATTACCTTCAGGTCCCGTTTCTTTAATGATAAATGGGGACAATGAAGTAGAAGTTTCGTCAGGGAATACCCTATTAAGTACCTTAGGTAATAATAAAATCTTTTTGCCTTCAGCCTGTGGAGGTGGAGGAACCTGCATACAGTGTAAGTGTCAAGTCCTTGAAGGAGGTGGAGAAATTTTACCAACTGAAACTCCACACTTTTCTAGAAAAGAAGTTGCCGAAGGTTGGCGCTTGGGATGCCAAGTTAAGGTAAAACAGGATATGGTGATTCAAGTACCTGAAGAGGTTTTTGGAATCAAAAAGTATGAAGCTAAAGTTGTAAGAAATTGGAATGTTGCTTCTTTTATAAAAGAGTTTGTTGTTGAAATCCCAGAGGCAATGGATTACAAAGCAGGAGGATATATTCAAATTGAAATTCCTCCATGTGAAGTAAAATATGAGGATATTGACATATCAGCACATCCTGAAGAGCATCCTGGTGAATTAGAAAAATTCAAGTTGGAATGGGACAAGTTTAAATTATGGCCATTAGTAATGAAAAATCCTGAAACTGTTGAACGTGCATATTCTATGGCTTCTTATCCTGCAGAGGGAAATGAAATTATGCTTAATGTTCGTATTGCTACACCTCCATTTGATCGTGTCAAAAANGATTGGAGTGACGTAAATCCTGGAGTGGCTTCATCATACATATTTTCTAAAAAAGCCGGCGATAAAGTTACGATTTCAGGGCCTTATGGTNAATTTTTCATTAATGAATCTGAAGCTGAAATGTTATATGTCGGTGGAGGTGCAGGTATGGCACCGATGCGTTCGCATTTATACGAATTGTTCAGAACATTAAAGACTGGAAGAAAAGTAACATTTTGGTATGGAGGTCGATCAAAACGTGAATTATTCTACATTGATCATTTTAAGGCACTGGAAAATGATTTCCCTAATTTCAAATTTTATATCGCACTTTCTGAACCTATGGAAGAAGACAATTGGAAAGTAAAAGATGGCTTAGATGGTAAAGGTGACGGCTTTACTGGATTTGTACATCAAGTAGTTATTGATAATTATTTATCTTATCATGATGCACCAGAAGATATTGAAGTTTACTTCTGTGGGCCCCCACTAATGAACCAAGCAATTGAAAGAATGGCTGAGGACTATGGAGTCCCACCAGAGAATGTTCGTTTTGATGATTTTGGTGGATAATAATGTTTTAATAAGAAGCTTTGTACCTTTTAAACTCTTCAATTAAGTAAATACTTTATCTTTAATGAGTAAATTAACACTGCATGAAATTCACCAGCTTGCAATGAAAGAGGTAGGTGACCATCTGGAAGCAGAGGGCTATGAATTTCTTGCAGTAAATTCTAAACTAAAACGAACACCTCAGTTTGTATGTGTTAAAGAGAAAAAACTATACTTTGTTCTTGTCCAAGGAATTGTTTATCCAAATACACCTAGAAAATTTGATCCAGAATTGATCAAGAAAGTAAAAGATCACGCTAATAAAAATAATGCACATTTACTTCTTGCTGGTGTTGGATTTGCAAACGCTGAAAACTACGATTTTCCATTAACNAAAAATGACCCCTATGCAGTCAATTTTAAAGGACTTGAATCACTACAGTAATTTTTTGATTTGTTTTTTTTTGCTGGGTTGTTCTCCAGAAAAAAAGCAGCTCCAAAAAATNCAAGGTTATGCACTAGGGACTTCATTTTCTATTTCTTTCGTTTCCAACAGACTTACCCCTGAATATATAAGCCAAAGAGTAGATTCTATTTTTAAGGTTTTAAATAATTCTCTATCTACTTATATATCCGATTCTGATATATCTAAAATCAACAAGGGGAATGATGTTTTGGTTGTAGATGAACATTTTATCAACGTTTATCAAAAGGCGTCAGAGGTTTGGGAGCAATCTGAAGGATTTTTTGACCCAACAGTAGGGGCTTTAGTTAATGCCCATGGTTTTGGCCCAGAAAAGCCGCTAAAATATGTTAGTGATAAGCAACGAGATAGTTTGCTTTTATTGACGGGTTGGTCCAAGACTAAACTAACCCCTCAGCATACCATAAAAAAAGTTCACCCTGAGATTTATTTTGATTTCAATGCTTTAGCAAAGGGCTATGCAGTAGATGTGTTGGCAAACTATTTGAAAAATAATGCTTTAGAATCTTATTTGGTTGAAATTGGTGGTGAGATTGTAGCGCAAGGAAGAAGCCCTAGATCTGGAGGTTTTTGGAAAATTGCTATTGATGATCCTCTGCAGGGCGATCAACGTAATTTTATAAGAACTGTGACACTTAAAAATCAAGCTTTGGCTACTTCAGGTAATTATCGAAAGTTCGAAGTTGATGAAGATACTGGATTACGTATCGCCCATTCCATTGATCCTAAAACAGGTATGGCAATACCGACTAAAGTATTGAGNGCCTCTGTAAAGGCACCCGACTGTATGACAGCAGATGCTTATGCAACAGCACTTATGGTAATGCCTTTAGAAAAATCACAAAAGCTAATTAATTCAAAGTCTGAACTGGAAGCTTATTGGATCGTTTCAGATTCAATTAAAGGAATTAAAGAGCTTTTCTCAAAAGGGTTTATTAATTAGTAGATCAAGAAGTAGATCAAGTTTATTTTATAGCTAAAGGTATTCTTTCATTTTTTGGTAGTGAATAACTTTCAATTTCATTACGAGAAATTTCTTTTAAAAAATTAATGCCCTGGGCTTTAAAACCTACACTTTCTAATCTTTTATAATAATCCTTACCGTAAACACGGACATGGTCGTACTGTCCGAAAATTTCTTTTCGTTTGGTTTTATCTTTTATATTATTGTCTTCGAAAGTTGTAGAACGATTTTCTTCTAAAGGAACTTGAGCAATTAATGTACCTCCAGTTTTTAGCACCCTGAAGAGTTCTTCCATTGCCTTAAGATCATTAGAGATATGTTCTAAAACATGATTGCATAAAATCAAGTCGTAGATATTATTTTCAAAAGGAAGATCACATATATCAGCTTTAATATCCGCAAGGGGTGAATGAAGATCTGTAGTCGTATAGTTCCAATGGGTAAAAGATTTGAATTTACTAAAAAACACCTGTTCGGGTGCAACGTGTAAGACCTTTAATGGATCTTTAAGAAAAGTAGTTTTTCTTTTTAGGTATAACCATAACAAACGGTGTCGTTCCAAGGAAAGAGTCCCTGGACATAAAGCGTTGGCTCTACTAGTNTGATATCCGTAGGNTAAAAATTTACGATAAGAACTTCCGTCNATAGGATCTGTAAATTTACTTCCTTTATAATACCANTTTATCAANGGACGAAACCAGATNCTCATNAAAATGAGCCAAGGTCTTGGAATTATATTTAGTATCCTTCTCATAATATCAAAGAATTGCTTCTGTATGGGAGTTCCTCTTCAGTTGAAACATCCATCGCTTTATAGATATATTCAAAAGTTGAAAGCAGTTCTGGTTTACCTTCTACTAAAGCAACATTATGTTCAAAATGAGCAGATGGTTTGCCATCTGCTGTTAGGATGGTCCAGCCATCTTTAAGTTGTTTGATTCGATGGGTACCCATATTGATCATTGGTTCTATGGCCAAGACCATCCCATTTAAAAATTTTTTACCACGGCCGCGCTTTCCGTAATTTGGCACTTCAGGCGCCTCATGCATGGTTTCTCCTAAACCATGACCTACAAGTTCACGGACAACCCCGTAACCTTCTTTTTCGCAATAGTGTTGAATTGCATAACCTAAATCTCCAATACGGTTGTTTAGTTGAAAAGCATTGATTCCTTCATATAGCGACTCTTTGGTAATTCTTAATAATTTTTCTGTTTCGACATCAATTTCACCTACAGCAAATGTATAAGCATGGTCTCCGTAATAGCCGTTTTTGAGAACCCCACAGTCAATTGAAATGATATCTCCTTCAACTAATGGAGTGTCATTTGGTATCCCATGTACTACTTGAGCATTAGGACTCATACAGAGGGTATTTGGGAAATCATAAAGTCCTAAGAATCCAGGTTCAGCACCCTGCTCTTTGATAAAGTCATAGGCNAATNNATCNAGTTTTAAAGTACTTANCCCNGGCTTGATTTCTGAAGCTAACATACCCAATGTTTTTGAAACAATCAATGCACTCTCACGCATCAATTCAATCTCTTGCCTTGTTTTAAGTATAATTTCGGACATATTTAAAAATCGGCGTAGGCATCTTGGTAGGCCTCCTTTTTAAGAATTTTTGAAAAATCTTCGATCAAACTTTCTACAGGAAATTCTACGATTCTATTATTTTCTTTTCCGTTTTCAAGAAAGATAAGGGTTGGGATATTTATAATGTCATAATCTTTTTCATAGCCCAGTGGACTTTCTTTTGATTCAGATATGGCGTACATTTCAATTTGATTTTCATTTACTCCTAAGGCATCTAGAAGTTTGAACATTCCTCCTAATTCTCTTTGTGTATCTCCGCACCAGGTTCCCAAAAATAATTTAAATTGTAAATTTTGAGCTAGATAGGCGTGTTTTTCTATCCATCCTTCGGGGATCTTTAACAAATCATACTCTGGCTGAAACCAAGTCATAAATTCTTCCGTATTCAGATTCGCTCGATTCATATAACCTAGAACAACAGTTTCTCCTTCTTCTCCAATTAATGTTTCTACTTTCATAGGTTCAGTAGAGTATTTTGAAGTCTGCGAATTTTTACAACTTGCAATTAGAAGACTTGTCAAAAGAAGAAGTTGGATTCGTTTCATGATTTTATAATTAAAGATTTTTGGGTCATTGCTTTAGGTTGTTTGACATCCATCAAATCAAGAAGAGTAGGAGCAATATCACCTAAAACTCCTGAATTGATTTTCTTTTTTTCTGGGTCAACTAAGATAATAGGAACCGGATTAGTGGTATGCGCTGTATTTTGGCTTCCATCTGGATTTATCATTGTTTCACAATTTCCATGATCTGCAATTATTAAACTAGTATAATCTTGTTTGAATGCAGCATTTAATACATCAGCAGTACATTGATCAACAGCTTCACAAGCTTTGATAGCAGCTTGTAAATCTCCTGTATGACCAACCATATCTGGATTTGCAAAATTTAGACAGATAAAATCTGGCGGATCATTTTCAATTCTTTCAACAATGGCATCTCGGATTTCAAAAGCACTCATTTCAGGTTTTAAATCGTAAGTAGCTACTTTTGGAGAGGGACATAAAATTCGCTCTTCGCCATCAAATGGAACTTCTCTACCGCCGTTAAAAAAGAAGGTTACATGAGGGTATTTTTCTGTTTCCGCAATTCGTACTTGAGTTTTTCCTGCTTTTGACAAGACTTCACCTAAAGTGTCTTGAAGGTTCTCTTTTTCAAAAACAACTTTTACTCCCTTAAAGGAATCATCATAGTTTGTTAGTGTTATATAATACAAGTCTAGGGGTTCCATATCGTATTCTGGAAATGATTGCTGAGAAAGAGCCTGGGTAAGCTCTCTTCCTCTGTCTGTTCTGAAATTGAAGAATAGTACTACATCACCTTGTTTTATTCTTGAGGAAGTATTCTCTTTGATTAAGGGCTTGATAAATTCATCCGTAATTCCTTCATTGTAGCTTTCTTGAAGACTTTTTTCGAAATCGGCTGATGAGCTTCCTTTTCTATGGATTAAAAGATCATAAGCGAGTTTTACACGTTCCCACCGTCGGTCTCGATCCATAGCGTAATACCTTCCAATCAAAGTTGCCAATTTGGTATGCTTGCCCTTTAATTTTTCTTCAATCTGATTTACAAATCTTTTTCCTGACTGGGGATCAACATCTCGACCGTCAGTAAACGCATGAAGGTAAACTTCGGGAATTTCATAATCTTCAATTAAATCAATTAAGCCTTTAAGATGATTGATATGTGAATGAACTCCACCGTCNGACAATAATCCTAAAAGATGGACCTTTTTACCTTGCTTCTTAGCAAATTGAAAACTATCAGTTAGTACTTTTTTATTTCGAAGTTCATTTTTTTCGACTGCCAGATTTATTCTGGCAAGATCTTGATAAACAATTCTCCCTGCACCCAAATTCATATGNCCCACTTCGCTATTTCCCATTTGACCTTTTGGTAAACCTACATGTTCACCATCAGTTCTAAGGGAATTAAATGAGTAGTCTTCGTAAAGCGAATCTATGTAGGGTGTCTTTGCCTGGTCTAAGGCAGATACTTTTGGATCTGGAGCATTTCCCCAACCATCTAATATCATTAAGAGTATTTTTTGAGTCACTAATTTTTTTAATAAAGATACAAATTAGTAAGCTCTTCAATAAATCCACTGAGCTTAAAAAAAAACTGTTACTTTGTAAAAAAAGTATTGAAAAAAGGCCTTGTTTATAGATCCACAGGAAGTTGGTACACAGTTGAATCTGATGGACTTTTTTATTCCTGTAGAATAAAAGGTAAACTTCGTCTTAAAGGAATTAAAAGTACAAATCCCATAGCAGTAGGAGATCGGGTAACTTTTGAAGTTGATATTTTAGCCTCAGAACCTCAAGGGACTATATTAGAAATAGAAGAACGCCAAAATTATATTGTTCGAAAGTCTGTAAATCTTTCCAAACAGACTCATATTATTGCTTCAAATATTGATCAGGTATTTTTGCTAATTACGTTGTACAATCCTCGTACATCAACTTCATTTATTGACCGTTTTCTNGTTACAGCCGAGGCTTATCAAATTCCCTCTATTTTGATTTTTAATAAAATAGACACCTATACATCTGAACAGGAGCAAGAGGTCGATTATTTGGAAGCTCTTTACTCTAAGATTGGATACAAAACAATAAAAATCTCAGCGACCAAAAGACTAAATATTAATAAAATTGAAAGTATGATGGAAAATAAGCTTAGTATGTTTTTTGGGCATAGTGGTGTTGGAAAGTCTACTTTGATTAATACAATTGCTCCAAATTTAAATTTAAAAACTTCAGACATATCAAATCACCATCAACAGGGAATACATACAACTACTTTTTCTGAAATATTTTCTTTACCTAGAGGAATNAAATTAATCGATACTCCGGGGATAAAAGGCTTTGGTGTGGTGGATATGCAGGCTGAAGAAATAGGAAATTATTTTCCAGAATTTTTATCCTTAAAATCTGAATGCAAGTTCCATAATTGTTTGCACCAAAGAGAGCCCCAGTGCGCAGTAATTCAAGCGTTTGAAGAAGGTAATATTGCAGAATCAAGATATAAAAGCTATTTACAAATGTTGGAAAATGATATCACTTACCGTTAATAAAAGTTTATGAGAGTTGTTTTGCAACGAGTTCGAAAGGCTCAGGTTATAATTGAAGAAGGGGAAAGTAATAAAATTGGCCAAGGAATTTTGGTATTGCTTGGTATAGAGATGGCAGATGATATGTCTGATGTAGATTGGCTGGTAAATAAAGTATTAAACTTGAGAATTTTTGGCGACAATAATGGTGTGATGAATAAGTCCTTANTGGATGTTAATGGAGAGCTAATGATTGTGAGTCAATTTACCCTCATGGCGGCTACTAAAAAAGGAAACCGACCATCTTATATTAAAGCTGCAAGTCACGAACATGCTATTCCACTTTANGAGTCATTCATCAAAAAAGCAGGNTCTCTTNTAGAATCAAAGATTGCTACTGGAACTTTTGGAGCCATGATGCGAGTTGTTTTAGAAAACGATGGTCCTGTAACCATTTTGATTGATTCTAAGAATAAGGAATAAGTAAACTAAAGAATATTAACTTCAGTTTCTAGATTAATATTAAAAGTATTTTTAACTGAAGATTGTATTTTTCGTGCTAGCTCTAAAACTTCTTTTCCTTTGGCTGCATTCAAATTAACGAGAACCAATGCTTGATCTTTATGGACCCCAGCCCCACCATGTTGGGTCCCTTTAAATCCTAACTGATCTATAAGCCAAGCAGCTGGAATTTTAAGTTGTTTATNGTAAGCAGGATAGAAGGGAAGCTCTGGGTAGGTTTCTTTCAGTAATTTAAAATGTGATTTTGAGATCAGGGGGTTTTTAAAAAAACTACCGCNGTTACCTAATATCTTAGGGTTGGGAAGTTTGGATTCTCGAATTTCAATAACAGCTGCTGCAATTTCTTGTATTTTTGGAGATTTCCCCTCAAAGAAAGTATTTAGAGCACCGTAATCTATATTAAGATGATGTGGAGGTTTTTTGAGTTGAAAGCAAACTGATATTATGATATATCTATCTTTTTGATGGTTTTTAAAAATGGAAGACCTGTAACTAAATTCACAATCTTTTTTGAAAATAACCTCTTCTTTGAGNGTNTTTATATTTAATNCTCTACAGNATTTGAATACNGAGGCTAGTTCCACTCCATAAGCTCCAATATTCTGNATAGGAGCAGCGCCAACACTTCCTGGTATTAGGGCTAAATTTTCAATACCACCATAATTGTGATTCAAACACCAAATAACAAATTCATGCCAGTTTTCTCCAGCCTGTACTTCCACAGTAACAGTTTTTGAAGTCTCTTTTAAAACTGATTTTCCTTTATTGGCTATCAGTAGAGTTAGTCCTTCGAAATCTTCAGTAAATAGAATATTACTACCACCTCCTAAAATACGAAAGGGGAGATTTTTATTTATTGTAAGAATTTTTTTGAGCTCAATGGTATTCGATACTTTGTAAAAGTACTTTGTTTGGGCTTCAATCCCAAAGGTGTTATAAGGCTTTAAAGAAATGTTCTCTTTAAATCTAAGCATATTTCAAGGTACAAATTTCTTATAGGCTTCCAGTGCTTTTTTCAAAATAGTTACAGCCAAAATCAGCTTTTCCTGGTCTAAAATAAATGCAATTCGAACTTCATCAAGCCCTACATTAGGAGATGAATAAAAACCTTTAGCAGGAGCTAACATTACAGTTTTATTGTTTAAACTAAAGTCAGTTAATAAGAATTTAGAAAAGTCTTCAGCGTCTTCCACAGGTAATTTTACAATACAGTAAAAGGCACCCATAGGGTGAGAAACTTCTACATTGGGAATCTGCTCCAATTGATTAATGAGGGTATTTCTTCTCGCCTTATATTCTTTAATTACTCCTTCTAGATAGCTTTTTGGGGCAGATAGTGCTGCCTCACTTGCCATTAATGCATAAGTAGGAGGTGAAAGACGAAGATGCGCAAATTTCATTACGTTTTGAATGAGTGTATTATTTTTTGACACCAGCGAACCCACGCGAGCACCACACATACTGTATCGTTTAGAAACTGAATCAATCATAACTGTGTGCATACTAGCCTTTNCNTCGCTCAAAACAGAATAGTGTGGTTCGCCNTCATGAATAAACTCTCGATAAACTTCGTCAACAATTAGAAAAATATCATGTTTTATAGCAAGTTCGCATAGGGTTTGAATTTCTTTTTTACTGTAAACATACCCTGTTGGATTACTAGGATTACATAAAAGAATGGCTTTAGTCTTTGNAGTNATTTTATCACTGATCTTCTCTAAGGCAGGNAGTTGAAATTTNGAATGGAATTCGGAAATTACTGGTACAACTCGAACACTTGCTGCACTTGCAAAACCGTTATAATTTGCATAAAAAGGTTCTGGTATAATGATCTCATCATCTGCATCACAAATCACATTAAGAGNAAAAGTAAGGGCCTCNCTTGCCCCTGTAGTTACNATTATATCATCAGTTTNGATATNAATATTATGANAATNGTAGTAATCAACNAGTTTTGATCTGTAAGATAACTTTCCCTGAGATGGTCCGTAGGGCAACAGATTCAATTTTGATTTTTTGACAGCTTCAATAGCTTGCTTGGGTGCTGCAATATCTGGTTGTCCAATATTTAAATGAAACACCTCAATTCCATTTGCTTTTGCTTNTTCAGCAAATTCAACAAGCTTTCGAATCGGTGAGGTTGGAAGTTCGATTCCCTTTTTGGATAGTTGTGGCATAAGTCTAATAANGCTGCAAAAGTAAAAGGTTTTTTTTTCCCACTAACAATTATTAAAGACCTTAAGAGACTTTTAATAAATTCCTTTAAATTTTATTNGATNGGCAGGACAGTACCTTTAAGTTTTAAAGCGATATATGGACTTTCTTTCTGATTTGTANAAACTGTNATAGTTTTTCTAAATGGGCCTACTCTTTTGGTATCATAGCGAACAATAATTTCNCTGGATTCACCNGGANGGATAGGATTATTNGGTTTTTTNGGNATNGTACATCCACAAGTGGATTTTACGTTTGTAATAATTAAATCTGCAGTTCCNNCATTTTTAAAAGTAAATACACGCTCCCCNTCACTTCCATTCTCAATTATTCCATAGTCAATGGTAGTGCTCTCAAATTCNATTTGAGGTAAAGTTTGTTGGGCATAGATCGAAAGGTTAAAAAGNAGTATAATTATATTAANATATTTCATTGTTTTCATAAAATGAGGTTAATTTATTAAAAATAAAATTTTTCTTTATTAATNAGTCATTATGTTTATAACATTAGTGTTCCTACTTTTGTAAATCAAAATTAGATCAAAAATTTCATATGGGAATTCCTTCCAAATTTGATGCCAAAGGAATTGAAAGCAAATGGTATGCCTTTTGGCATAAGAATAATTTTTTCAAATCTACTCCAGATGNGCGCGAACCATATACNATAGTAATTCCACCTCCAAATGTAACAGGGGTACTCCATATGGGACATATGTTGAATAACTCACTTCAAGACATTATTATTCGTCGTGCAAGAATGAGGGGCTACAATGCTTGTTGGGTACCTGGTACAGATCATGCTTCTATTGCTACAGAAGCCAAGGTTGTAGAAAAGTTAAAATCTGAAGGAATCGAAAAAAGTGATTTGACTCGTGAGGAATTCTTGAATCACGCGTGGAAATGGACTGAGGAGTACGGAGGTGTAATTTTGGAACAATTAAAAAAATTGGGTTGTAGTTGTGATTGGGACAGAACCAAGTTCACTATGGATCCTGAAATGTCAGAATCTGTACTTCAAGTTTTCGAGAAGCTCCACGACGAGGGGCTAATTTACAGAGGATTTCGAATGGTTAATTGGGACCCAGAGGCCCAAACTACACTTTCTGATGAAGAAGTACTTTTCGAAGAAAAAAACGGAAATCTTTATCATATTGCCTACCAAGTTGTGAATAGTGATGAAAAAGTAATTGTTGCAACTACNCGCCCAGAAACACTATTAGGTGATACAGCAATTTGCATTCATCCCGATGACAAACGCTATTTNCATTTAAAAGGGGAGGAAGTTCATGTTCCATTGACAAACCGGNTNATTCCAATAATACAAGATGATTATGTTGCCATGGATTTTGGAACAGGTTGTTTAAAAGTTACTCCGGCACACGATCAAAATGACAAACTTTTAGGGGAAAAACACAAACTGGAANTTATTGATATTTTTAATTCAGATGGAACTCTCAATGAAAATGGGNGAGATTACCAAAACNTGGATCGATTTAAGGCAAGAAAAATTATTGCTAAGGATCTAGAGGCTNAAAGGATTTTAATCAAAACGGAGGCTTACCGACATAAAGTTGGTGTGTCTGAACGAACTAAGGCCGTTATTGAACCTCGTCTTTCCGATCAGTGGTTTCTAAAAATGGAAGAATTAGCCCGACCTGCAATAGATGGAGTTCTAAAAGCAAAAGATATTGAACTTTTACCTGAAAAATTTAAAAATACCTACCGTCACTGGATGGAGAATATTACAGATTGGAATATTTCAAGACAACTATGGTGGGGACAACGAATTCCAGCCTATTTTTATGGGAAAAGTAAGGAAGATTATGTAGTTGCTTTAGATAAATTAAAAGCATTGGAAAAAGCAAAATTAAAAAGTGGAAATGATAGTTTAACAGTAAATGATCTTCGTCAAGACGAAGATGTTTTAGACACTTGGTTTTCTTCATGGTTATGGCCTATCTCTGTTTTTGATGGTATCAGACATCCAGAAAATGAAGAAATTCAGTACTATTACCCAACTCAGGATTTGGTAACAGGCCCTGATATTTTGTTTTTTTGGGTAGCACGGATGATAATGTCTGGGTATGCATTTAGAGATGAAAAACCTTTTTCTAAAGTATATCTTACCGGGTTAGTTCGAGATCAAAAGGGTCGAAAAATGTCAAAACAATTGGGAAATTCACCTGACGCATTAAAGCTTATTGAGGATTACGGTGCAGATGCAGTTCGAGTTGGACTAATGTTAAGTTCCGCTGCGGGGAATGACCTGCTTTTTGATAAGTCCTTATGCCAACAAGGGAAGAATTTTGCAAATAAAATTTGGAATGCTTATCGTCTGATAGATGGGTGGGAAATTAATGAAGATTTAAAAGCACCTAAAGTTGCTACAGAAGCGTTGGAGTGGTATGAAAATCAGTTTGAAAAAACACTTACTTGGGTTGACGAGAACTTTAACAAGTATAGAATTTCCGATGCATTAATGTCTATTTATAAACTGGTCTGGGATGATTTTTGCTCTTGGTTTCTAGAGCTTATTAAGCCTGAATATGACCAACTGATTGATCGACAAACCTATATCAAGGTGATTGCCTTATTTGAGAAAAACTTAAGAATTCTTCATCCTTTTATGCCTTTTCTAACCGAAGAGCTTTGGCATTTTATTGTTGATCAAAAAACAGAGAATTCTATTACAGTTGCTGCTTGGCCAGAAGCTCAAAATTTTAATAAAAAATGCATCAATGATTTTGAATTAGCTCAACAAATTATAGGAGGTATTCGGAATTTTAGAAAGGAAAAAAATATTGCTTTTAAAGAGAACATCAGTCTATATACTAATACAGATAAATCTAATTTTAGTTTTGAATCTGCTATTTTAAAATTGGGAGGTGTCTCTGAGATAAAGTATTCNAACCCTCCTGAAAATTTGGCTGGGGGTAATTTTAGAATAAAAAATTTAGAGTTTTTTATTCCGACGAATGCAGCAGAAGATCCTGAAGNAGAGAAAGAAAAATTAACNTTAGAACTCAATTATACTAAAGGATTTTTAGCTTCTGTTGAAAANAAACTTTCCAACCAANGTTTCGTTGCTAANGCACCTNAAAAAGTCATTGATTTAGAGCATAAAAAGGCGTCAGATGCAAGAGAAAAAATCTTATTACTGGAAAAGAATTTGGAATCGCTTTAGGGTAGACGAGCAATCGTTTGAATACCACCCTTAACCACATCATCGACTTTCACATCAATTTGTGTTTTNAGNGGTAAAAAGAGNTCTACTCNAGAGCCAAATTTTATAAATCCAGCATCTTCTCCTTGAACAACTTGTGATCCCTTCNCAGCATAATTCACTATTCTTCGGGCGACTGCTCCAGCAATTTGACGGTATAAAACTTCTCCAAATGTTTTATTCTCAATTACAATTGTAGTACGTTCATTATGTTCCGATGATTTTGGATGCCAAGCTACTAGATATTTACCAGGATGGTATTTNCTAAAATTTACTATACCACTCATTGTATACCGAGTAACATGAANATTCAAGGGTGACATAAAAATAGATATCTGAATNCGTTTATCTTTAAAATACTCTTTTTCAAAAACCTCTTCAACAATTACTACTTTTCCATCAACAGGAGCAATNAGGTGCTTTTCATTTTTTGATGTNNTACGCTTTGGATTTCTAAAGAACTGTAAAACTAAAATAAACAATATTAAGGCNGTCACTTGAATGATAATTTTTAACCACTCAANCGATATATTGTATTCAACNAAAACNGTNANTGCAGCAANAATTANAAATGTGTTNAAAATGATTAAATATCCTTCTTTATGGAACATATTCANATAATATTAAAANAAGATAAACAAAAGGAGCAGTATATAATACACTATCCATCCTATCAAAAAACCCACCATGCCCTGGAATTAGTGAGCCACTGTCTTTTACTTTAGCTTCTCTTTTGAACTTTGACTGAATTAGGTCACCAATTGTAGCTGTTGAAATAATTACAACGGCTAAAACAGGAAAGATCCATTNTTCAAGTCCTGTATTTAAAATCATTAACACCAACCCAAGCCCTAAACAACTGAGNCCTCCTCCCCAAAAACCTTCCCATGTTTTATTTGGAGAAATTGAAGGAAAGAATGGTTTTTTTCCTAAACGTTTACCAAAAATATATGCAAAACAATTATTAGTCCAGATAAATGTATACATCAAGAGTGTTATAAAGTTGTTTTCTAAACCTGGNAATTTTGTNGTAGCTAAAATAAAATATCCTGAACCAACAATATAAAAGAACGAGATGCCACCTCTTTGATAGTTTTCCGATGGAAATTTTTTTTCTTTAATTAAACAGTAAGTTAAATATAAACTGGTAATCAAAGTCGAGGCTAAAAGTGAGAAATGAAAAACTTTATGTACTTGATCGTTAAAAAACTGATAGGATAAAATACCAAATACTAGAAAAGAGATTGGGCTTTTATAATTAATTAGTTTCTGAAATTCGAAAAGAGCAAGTGATGAAAANATAAAAATAATAATAAGTAAAGCACNGTTTGACCAATAGGCTGAAAAGATAATTAGTGCTACATACAAGAGTCCTGATATACTTCTAATGAGTAATTCACTCATATATTTTTATATAATTATAAAAGATGAAAAAATATATTGTAATTATCTAATTACAGATTTTTATTTGTCTTCTAAGAGCAAATATATGCTTTTTGATGTAGTCTCTGATTTAGGAGCTTCCTTTTCAAGATGTGAATTAGACTTTATTTTTAAGGTTGTTATATTTGTAGGTATTTTTTCGGGATATTTCTTTTTAAGAAAAGTCATTCCTTGACTTACGTCTCTTACCAACTGATTCAAATTTGCTTTTACAATAATTGTTTGAGGGAGATTATTAAGTTTAAAGTGTTTAATTTGAAATTCACTCAATAATATTTTACCCGTATTAGATATCAAGTATTCACATTCAATTAACGCAGCCCTATATTCTTTTGGGATTACAGAGTTTTGTAAAATTAAACTAGTTCCAAATTGGTCTGATAAATTAACATTTAAGCTTAAAATTTGTTTAGGTTCCCAATGATTTTCGATACATATATCTTTAAAATTATCTAATAGATTAGAATAAGATTCATTGAATAAAAACTTACCTCCTTTACGTGTAAAGTTTTTTGCAAATCCGACCTCAAGGGGATCATCCTCTTTAGGTAAAAAAGGGCTGTTTTGATTCTTTTTTGCTTTGCTTTTACCAAAAAATTTATCCCAAATACCCATTATTAGTGATCACTTATTCTTAGCTTCTTCTATTTTTTCTTCATTAGTTTTATAGGGTCTTTTACCAAGAATGTTTTCTAAATCGTCCTTAAAAATAACTTCTTTTTCTAAAAGACGATCAGCCAATTTAATCAATTTATCTTTTGAGGAAGCGAGTAATGATATTGCTCTTTCATATTGTTTTTCAATAATTTCAGAAATTTCATGATCTATCTTTTGTGCGGTCTCTTCAGAATAAGGTTTTGTAAAGTTATAATCTGTCTGACCTGAAGAATCATAATAAGTGATGTTACCTAAATTTTCATTTAGTCCATAAACAGATACCATTGCTCTTGCTTGACGGGTAACTTTTTCTAAATCACTTAAAGCTCCTGTAGAAATTTTATCAAACATTACTTTTTCTGCAGCACGACCACCTAGAGCCGCACACATTTCATCTAACATTTGTTCTGTTCTCACAATTTGTCTTTCTTCAGGTAAATACCAAGCTGCACCAAGCGATTGACCTCTAGGAACTATAGTTACTTTTACTAGCGGAGCTGCATATTCAAGTAACCAGCTAACAATCGCATGTCCAGCCTCATGAAAGGCAATAGTTTTCTTCTCCTCTGGAGAAATAATTTTATTTTTCTTTTCAAGTCCTCCTATAATTCTGTCTACAGCATCTAGAAAGTCTTGCTTTCCCACTGATTTTTTATTCTTACGAGCTGCTATTAATGCAGCTTCATTGCAAACATTTGCAATATCAGCCCCAGAAAAACCTGGGGTTTGCTTAGCAAGAAAATCTATATCTAAAGTTTTAATCACTTTAATAGGCTTCAAATGCACCTCAAAGATCTCTTTTCTTTCATTTAAGTCGGGAAGATCAACATAAATTTGACGGTCAAATCGACCTGCACGCATGAGTGCTTTATCTAATACATCTGCTCGATTTGTTGCTGCGATTACAATTACATTTGTGTTTGTGCCAAAACCATCCATCTCTGTTAGAAGTTGATTTAATGTATTTTCCCTTTCGTCATTGGAACCTGTTATATTACTTTTTCCTCTAGCACGTCCAATGGCATCAATTTCATCTATAAAAATTATTGAGGGAGATTTATCTTTTGCTTGTTTAAAGAGATCTCTTACCCTTGAAGCTCCAACTCCTACAAACATTTCAACAAAATCTGATCCAGATAATGAGAAAAAAGGAACTTTAGCTTCACCTGCAACAGCTTTAGCAAGTAAAGTTTTTCCAGTACCCGGTGATCCTACTAAAAGGGCACCTTTCGGTATTTTTCCACCAAGTTTAGTGTATTTTGATGGGTTTTTTAAAAAGTCCACTATTTCTTGTATTTCTTCTTTTGCTCCTTCTAATCCAGCAACATCTATAAACGTAGTTTTAACATCTGTATTTTTATCAAATAATTTAGCTTTTGATTTTCCAATATTGAAAATTTGACCACCAGGACCTCCCGCACCTCCACCAGACATGCGACGCATCAAAAAAATCCATACTCCTATTATTATTATAATNGGTAAAAAGCCAATTATTGCATCTATCCANCGATTTTCTACGGTAATNAATTCAAGCCGGAAAACNATTCCATTTTGACGNGCTTTTTCTAATTTTTCTTCAAAGAGTTCTAAACTNCCAACTTCAAATTGATANTGTGGTCCTCGCNAATTTTCTTGACCAAAAANATTTTTTGAACTAATCGTTTGATGTTCACTTTTAGAAAGAGCCTCNTGTTTAANGGTTACTTGNACANTACTTTTATTTCGGATTACTANAACTTCACTTACATCTCCAGCGTTAAGAAATTGTTCAAAATTTGAAATATTTGTTTTACTAAGAGTTTTCCATGAGTCNCCTCCTCCAAAAATACTCATNCCNAGTAAGGCAAATATAATGGCACCATAAAGCCAATAAATNTTAAATTTTGGTGNTTGTNGTTTTTTNCCTTCTTTCATANATTTCTAATAATTTGANGCAATTTNGGTACTTTTCGCGTCNCCCCATAGTTCTTCNAAATTGTAATATTCNCGAATTTGATTTTGAAAAATGTGAACAACAACATTAACATAATCAATCAANACCCATTCTGCATTGTCTAAGCCTTCTGTGTGAAAAGGTTTTTCTTTTAATGCTTTACTNACTCTCTTTAANANAGAGTTCACAATGGCGGATACCTGAGTATTTGAGNTTCCNCTGCAAACTATAAAANAGTCACAGGGNGTATTTTCCAGCTTCCTAAGGTCTAATTGATTAATCTTTTCACCTTTAACATTTTCTATACCNAGAATAATTTCNTCTANTAANTGANTATCCCTTTCTTTTTTAATTGCCATTAAGCTAANTTATNTTCAACAAATTTATTACATTTTNAAACGCAATTTAATCCATNAATGAGCAATTTTAATATTATCAAACTTAATGCCATCNCTTCAACNAATAATTATTTGAANGANAAACTTTCAAATGCTNCCTGTAAGGATGGGGATTTAATNTGGACAAAACATCAAACTGAAGGAAGAGGGCAAAGAAATAAATCATGGCTATCGGAGGCTAATAAANGTCTATCTTTAAGTATTTANAAGACTTTTGANGGNAAAACACCTCAANATCCTTTTGAAATTAGCTCCGCTGTAGCCTGTGCAATAATTNGAACNTTGCATTCTNTAGGAATTCCTGGATTAAANATTAAATGGCCAAACGACATTTTGTCATGTAATCATAAGATTNGTGGAATTCTGATTGAAAATACNTATAAATATTCGCGCTTAAATGAANCAATTATNGGACTNGGGNTAAATATCAACCAAGAGAAATTTNATTCACTTCCCCATGCAGGATCTTTATTTATGATTACNNAAAGNNAATGGGATATTGAGANTGTTTTAAANACNTTAATACAAAATTTTGANAATNTTTNGTTTTCTGATTTATTAGATCACGAAAAAGAGAATTTAACTATGTTTAATTCATTTCTATGGAGAAAAAATAAACNCTCAAAATTTTATGGATCAGAAGGAATATTTNNAGCAATACCTTTGAAAGTAACACAAGAGGGTAAGCTAATCATTACAGATTCGGAAGGAGGGTTAAGCACTATAAATATGAATCAGGCTCGGATGCTTTATCCAAAAGAAATAATTTAAGGAGCCCAGTTTGAAGGATCNTTTCTCCATTNGTGAAGGTTTTGAACTTCCGTTTCAGTGATTTTATTTTGGTGTAAAGCACTACTCAATAGGTGCTGATAATCACAAAGTGTTTTAAGTGTAACTTGAGCTTCTTTAAAAGCAATTGAGGCTTGAGGGAATCCATAAGTAAACAAAGCTAACATTACAACTACTTCACATTGTGCCTTCTTAATTGCATTAACTGCATTTAGACTGCTTTTACCGGTACTTATTAGGTCTTCGATAACTACTACTTTTTGATTTGGTTCCAATTTTCCCTCAACTTGATTTTTTCTCCCGTGTTTTTTAGCTTCAGGACGAACATAAATAAAAGGAAGCTCAAGTATTTGTGCAACTAACATACCAATTCCTATTGCTCCAGTTGCAACTCCTGCAATGATGATATTCGAATCAAATTTATCTTGGATTTCATTAGCAAGAGCATTGCATAAAAAAGTTCGAATATCGTGATAGGATAAAGCGACTCTGTTGTCACAATAAATAGGAGATTTCCATCCGCTAGCCCAAGTAAATGGATTTTTTGGATTCAATTTAATTGCATTAATTTGTAAAAGTGACTCTGCTGTTTGTTGAGCAATTTTATGATTAAAGACCATTCTCAAATGTATAAAGTTTTTTATAATCAGAAGCCAATTTTTTTAAAAACTGATTTTGAAGAAATCTCTGATGAATTTCCATTATTATATGCCAAATATACTTCGGCTTACAGCTTAATGAAAGCTTTAAAATCAAAGAAAGTTTTAGGAATTAATTTATATCATCCTAAAAGGGAAAAGTTAGAAATGCATTTTTTAAAACTTTTTCCAATGGTAGAAGCCGCTGGTGGATTAGTTGAACATAAAGATGGTCGTTTATTATTTATTTATCGAAACAAAAAATGGGATTTGCCTAAGGGTAAGATTGAAAAAAAAGAGAATATTTTAAACGCAGCTATGCGTGAAGTTTCAGAGGAAACAGGTGTTTTAAATTTGAATGTGTCCAAACCTCTACCAACTACTTATCACATCTACAATGCGAATGGAAGATATAAGTTGAAATTAACCCATTGGTTTTTAATGAAAACAAAATATACTTTGCCATTAATTCCACAAATGGAGGAGAATATTGAAAAAGCAGAATGGAAAACTGTAGACGAAATCCCTGACTTGTTTGAAAATGCGTATGAAAATATTAAAATTGTAGTTAAGGCTGTGGCTGGAAAATAAGCAATTTAAGCCTGTCTAGATAGCACTGCTTTTGGAACTAATAAAGTGTAATCCCCACCGTAATGAATAATTTCACGAACAATACTACTGCTTATAAAGGAGTGAGTGGATGAAGACAATAAAAAAACTGTTTCAATGCCTGTCAGTTTTTTGTTCATTTGTGCAACGCTTTTTTCAAATTCAAAATCGGCTGGGTTTCGTAAGCCCCTCAAAATTGCATTAGCATTAACTTTTTTACAAAAATCAACAGTAAGGCCTTCATAGGATTCAACGAAAACTTTTGAATTGTTTTTATTGGTTTCTTTGATAAATTTTATACGGTCTTCGAGTGTGAACATATTTTTTTTATCGCTGTTTTCACCAACTGCTATAATGAGTTCATCACACAAAGGGAGAGCTCTTTCAATAATTTCTTGATGTCCAATAGTAATGGGGTCAAAAGAACCAGGAAAAATAAATCGCTTCATCTTAAAATTATTCTTGCTTTAAAGCAGTTTGTAAAAGGTAATTAAAAAAATCAGAAAGTTCAATACCCATTGCACTTACTTGTTGAGGTATAATACTTTTTGAAGTCATTCCTGGAACAGAATTGATCTCTAATAGATGAGGTATATCATCTACAATAATGAATTCACTTCTGATAAGGCCTTTTAACCCAAGTTTTTTATAAATTAGTCTACTCCACTTTTCAACTTCTATTTTAGAGGGTTCCGCAATTTTCGCAGGTGTTATTTCCTGAGCTTTGCCTTCATATTTTGCAGCATAATCAAAAAAATCATTTTCGCTTATAATTTCAGTAATAGGCAAAACGTTTATTTTATTATTAAATTCGGCGACACCTACTGAAACTTCTCTTCCCACTAGTGCACTTTCAATAAGAATTTGGTAATCTTCCTTAAAGGCATTCATAATGGCAGGCTCAAGTTCAGATTTTGAATTCACCAAATATACTCCAAAGCTACTTCCAGCTCTATTAGCTTTAACAAAACATGGAAGACCTACTATT
>PAFO01000028.1 GCA_002705385.1 Flavobacteriaceae bacterium | reverse complement strand
ATAAAAACGGGTTTAGCTCAGTTGGTAGAGCACTGGTCTCCAAAACCAGGTGTCGGGAGTTCGAGCCTCTCAACCCGTGCAAAAAGTATAAGTAGAAAATGATTTCATATATAAAAGATTCCTTTGAAGAGCTTAAGAATAATGTTTCATGGACAGAACGATCAGAACTTCAACGTTTGGTCGTTGTTGTATTAGTTTTTTCCATTTTATTTTCACTAGCTATTTGGGGGGCTGACACAGTTTTATCTCGGGTGATTCAATTTTACTTTAATCTTATAGGATAATAAATGACAACTTCAGTTAAAGATAGAAAGTGGTATGTTGTTCGAGCGGTAAGCGGACAAGAAGCTAAAATCAAAGACTACATCATGTCGGAAATAAATCGATTCGGTTACGATCACTTGGTTGAAGACATTTTAGTACCTACGGAGAAAGTAGTACAGATCCGTAACGGTAAAAAAATTAACAAGGAACGTGTATATTTTCCTGGTTACATTATGGTTAAAGCTAATTTGACTGGAGAACTTCCTCACATTATCAAATCAGTAACAAACGTTATTGGTTTCCTCGGTGAAACAAAAGGAGGCGACCCTATTCCTCTAAGAGAATCAGAAGTAAATAGAATGCTTGGTAAAGTTGATGAATTAGCATTAACAGCAGAACACGTAGCAATACCATTTAATGTAGGAGAGAATGTTAAAGTAATTGATGGGCCATTTAATGGATTTACTGGAACAATAGAAAAAGTTAATGAAGAGAAACGTAAGCTCGAAGTTATGGTCAAAATCTTTGGAAGAAAGACTCCACTAGAATTGAGTTATATGCAAGTTGAAAAATTATAAATGTTATACTAAGCAAATATATGATAGGTGTAAAGCTTCCANTACACTTTTCTAAAATTAAANTAAGAAATGGCAAAAGAAGTAAGTAAAGTTTTAAAATTACAAGTTCGGGGGGGTGCTGCAAACCCTTCGCCACCAGTTGGACCCGCGCTAGGTGCTGCCGGAGTAAATATCATGGAATTTTGCAAACAATTTAATGCAAGGACGCAAGACAAACCAGGTAAAGTATTACCGGTTACAATTACTGTATATGTTGATAAATCATTTGAATTTATCATTAAAACGCCACCAGCGGCAGTACAACTTATGGAAGCAGCTAAAGCTAAAAAAGGATCTGGAGAGCCTAACAGAACAAAGGTGGCAACAGTCTCTTGGGATCAAGTAAAGCTTATTGCTGAAGATAAAATGCCTGATTTAAATGCATTTACCATAGAGTCTGCAATGAAAATGGTAGCTGGTACAGCACGTTCAATGGGATTCAGAATTTCTGGACAAGCTCCTTTCTAATTTATTTAAATCAAGCAATGGCAAGAATTACAAAAAAACAAAAAGAAGCAAGATCTAAAGTAGATCCTAAAAAAATTTACTCACTAAAAGAGGCATCATCACTTGTAAAAGAAATTGCTAATACGAAATTTGATGCAAGTATTGATATGGCAATTCGATTAGGAGTGGATCCTAAGAAAGCCAATCAAATGGTTCGTGGTGTAGTGACTTTACCTAATGGAACTGGAAAAAATATTCGTGTTTTAGCTCTTGTAACCCCAGATAAAGAAGCCGATGCTAAAGAATCTGGAGCTGATTTTGTTGGGCTTGATGAATACCTTCAGAAAATCAAAAGTGGATGGACTGATGTGGATGTGATAGTAACAATGCCCAGTATTATGGGAAAATTAGGCCCATTAGGACGTGTGCTAGGCCCCCGTGGTTTAATGCCAAATCCAAAGACGGGAACGGTAACAATGGATATCAAAAAAGCTGTTGCTGATGTAAAAGGTGGTAAAATTGATTTTAAAGTTGACAAGACAGGGATCATTCATGCTGCCATTGGGAAAGCGTCTTTTGCAGCAGAAAAAATTTATGAAAACGCAGATGAATTATTAAAGACCATAATAAAACTTAAACCTTCCACTACAAAAGGGGTTTATGTAAAAAGTGTTTTTATGTCAAGTACGATGAGTCCAAGTATTTCAATTGATACAAAATTGGGTTAACTCGTAAAATTTAAGAAAAATGACAAGACAAGAAAAAAACGACGCAATAGAAAATCTTAAAGAATCTTTATCTGGGGTAAAAAATCTTTATTTAGCTGATATTTCAGGCTTAGATGCAGTTCAAACAAGTGCTTTACGGCGTAATTGTTTTAAAGAGAATATCCAATTGCAAGTAGTCAAGAATACTTTGCTCGCTAAAGCCATGGAAGCTTCTGACCAAGACTTTGGAGAGTTGACCGGTATTCTAAAAGGGAATACTTCGCTGATGTTTTCTGAGTCAGGAAACTCACCTGCAAAGGTGATCAAAAACTTTAGAAAAAAGTCTGATAAGCCAATTTTAAAAGCTGCTTTCATTGAAGAAGCTATTTATATTGGTGACAATCAGATTGATGCTCTTGAAGCTATTAAGTCTAAAGAAGAATTGATCGGAGAAATTATAACATTGTTACAATCACCGGCTAAAAATATTGTTTCAGCACTTCAGTCAGGAGGTGGGAAACTATCTGGAATTTTAAAAACACTTTCAGAACGAGAATCCTGACCAAAATGATTACGCACTCGATTACATATATTAAAAATTAAATAGAAAAATTAATAACATGGCAGATTTAAAAGAATTCGCAGAACAATTAGTTAACTTAACTGTAAAAGAAGTCAGTGAGTTAGCTGATATTTTAAAAGACGAGTACGGGATAGAACCCGCAGCAGCTGCAGCAGTTGCAGTAGCCGGACCTGCAGGTGGTGGGACTGGAGAAACAGCAGAGGAGAAGTCAGAATTTGACGTCATTCTTAATGCAGCAGGTGGTTCAAAACTTGCTGTTGTAAAATTAGTAAAAGAATTAACAGGTCTTGGACTTAAAGAAGCAAAAGAACTTGTTGACAATGCACCTAGCCCTTTGAAAGAAGGGATCGCTAAAGAAGAAGCTGAAGCGTTTCAAAAATCTCTAGAAGAAGCTGGTGCTGAGGTTGAGCTTAAGTAGTCCCAATCTTAACCATTATAGAGTTAGGCTTTTGAATTTTTCAAAGGCCTATACCTCTTTAAAGATAATACTATCCCCATTTTAGTAGATATGACCATTAAAATATAGTTAGATGCCAAGTTCAAATAGTCAAAGAATTAATTTCTCAGGAGCACAAAATACTCCAAATTATCCTGACTTTCTAGATATTCAAATAAAATCATTTCAAGATTTTTTTCAATTAGAAACAAAATCTGATGAACGAAATGAAGAAGGTCTTTTTAATACATTTAAGGAAAATTTTCCAATTTCTGATACAAGAAATCAGTTCGTTCTTGAATTCTTAGATTATTTCGTCGATCCACCACGATATTCAATACAAGAATGCATCGAAAGAGGATTGACATATTCGGTACCACTTAAAGCTCGTCTTAAGTTATACTGTACAGATCCGGAGCATGAAGACTTTGAAACCATTGTACAGGATGTATTCTTGGGAACAATCCCATACATGACTCCTAGTGGAACTTTTGTAATAAATGGTGCTGAAAGAATTGTAGTTTCTCAGCTTCATCGTTCACCTGGGGTATTTTTTGGACAATCTTTTCACGCTAATGGTACCAAATTATATTCTGCTCGTGTAATTCCATTTAAAGGTTCATGGATTGAATTTGCCACAGATATTAATAGTGTAATGTATGCATATATTGACCGAAAGAAAAAATTGCCTGTAACTACTCTATTTAGGGCAATTGGATTTGAACACGATCGAGATATTCTAGAAATTTTTGATTTAGCAGAGGAAGCAAAAGTCTCAAAAACAGGACTCAAAAAAACTTTAGGCAGAAAGTTGGCTGCACGTGTATTAAAAACATGGCACGAGGATTTTGTTGATGAGGACACCGGAGAGGTAATTTCAATTGAGCGTAACGAAATAATTATAGATAGAGATACGGTTATCGAGAAAGACCACATAAATGAAATCTTAGACGCTGGAGTAAAAACAATTTTACTTCACAAAATTGATGCCCATATGTCAGACTATGCTATTATCTACAACACATTACAAAAAGACCCTACCAATTCTGAAAAAGAGGCAGTTGAACATATTTATCGTCAATTACGTAACGCTGAGCCGCCAGATGAAGACACCGCTAGAGGTATTATTGATAAATTATTCTTTTCCGACCAACGTTACAATCTCGGTGAGGTAGGTCGTTACAGAATGAATAAAAAACTAGGTTTAGATGTCGAAATGGACAAACAAGTATTGACTAAACTTGACATAATTACAATCATAAAGTACCTGATTGAATTAATAAATTCTAAAGCAGAGATTGATGATATTGACCACCTTTCGAATAGACGTGTAAGAACTGTAGGAGAACAATTGTCCTCTCAGTTTGGTGTTGGACTTGCTCGTATGGCGAGAACAATTCGTGAGAGAATGAATGTTCGTGACAACGAAGTCTTCACTCCGATTGATCTTATCAATGCTAAAACCTTATCTTCTGTAATTAATAGTTTTTTTGGCACTAACCAGCTTTCTCAGTTTATGGATCAAACAAATCCCCTTGCTGAGATTACACACAAAAGAAGACTATCTGCATTAGGACCAGGAGGACTCTCCAGAGAACGTGCAGGATTTGAGGTACGTGATGTTCATTATACACATTATGGGAGATTGTGTCCTATTGAAACACCTGAAGGACCAAACATTGGATTAATCTCATCCCTGGGAGTATATGCTAAGGTAAACAATTTAGGTTTTATTGAAACACCTTATCGTAAGGTTGATAATGGTGTGATCAATCTGAAAGAAACCATTTACATGAGTGCAGAGGAAGAAGAAAACCAATTAATTGCTCAGGCAAATATAGATTTCGATAAGTCAGGAAAAATAAAAGATGAAAAAGTAATTGCTAGAGATCAGGCTGATTTCCCTCTAGTTACAGCAGATCAAGTAAATTACACTGATGTTGCACCCAATCAAATTGCCTCTATTTCAGCTTCATTAATACCGTTCTTGGAGCATGACGATGCTAACAGGGCATTAATGGGATCAAATATGATGCGCCAAGCTGTACCACTTTTGCGACCTGAGTCTCCAATAGTTGGAACAGGTTTAGAAAAGCAAGTAGCATCTGACTCTCGAGTTCTAATCAATGCTGAAAATGATGGTGTTGTTGAATATGTAGATGCGGATAAAATTCAAATCCGATATGATTTCTCGGAAGAAGACAAACTTGTAAGTTTTGATGCTAACTTAAAGTCTTATAATTTAATTAAGTTTAGAAAAACCAATCAAGGAACATGTATAAATCTAAAGGCTATAGTTAAAAAAGGAGATCGTGTTTCTAAAGGGCAAGTACTTTGTCAAGGATATGCTACTGAAACTGGAGAGCTTGCTTTAGGTAGGAACCTAAAAGTAGCTTTTATGCCTTGGAAAGGTTATAATTTCGAAGATGCAATTGTTATTTCAGAAAAAGTGGTCCGTGAAGATATTTTTACATCAATCCACATAGATGAATATTCACTTGACGTTCGAGACACAAAATTAGGAACTGAGGAATTGACTAATGATATTCCTAACGTTAGTGAAGAAGCAACAAAAGATTTGGATGAGAATGGCATGATTCGTATTGGCGCCGAAGTTATCTCAGGAGATATTTTGATTGGAAAGATTACACCAAAAGGTGAATCTGACCCAACACCTGAAGAGAAATTACTACGTGCCATTTTTGGTGACAAAGCTGGTGATGTAAAGGATGCTTCATTAAAAGCTCCACCATCACTTCAAGGTGTTGTTATTGATAAAAAACTATTTACACGATCAGTAAAGGACAAGCGTAAAAGAAACCAAGATAAGCAAGAGTTAGAAGCACTAGAAAAAGTTTATGACGACAAGTTTGATGTTTTGAAAAATGTATTGGTTGAAAAACTATTTACAATTGTAAACGGAAAAACCTGTCAAGGTGTTCAGAATGATTTAGGTGAAGATGTTCTACCCAAAGGAAAGAAGTACACTCTTAAAATGTTATCTACTGTAGAAGACTACACTCACCTTACAAAAGGTTCGTGGACGACTGCAATTGAGAAAAACGAATTGATCGCTGATTTAGTTCATAATTATAAAATTAAAGAAAATGATCTTCAAGGTGCCTTGAGAAGAGAGAAGTTTACAATTAGTGTTGGAGATGAACTTCCCGCTGGAATTAAAAAGCTTGCAAAAGTTTATATTGCTAAAAAGCGGAAACTAAAAGTTGGAGATAAAATGGCAGGACGTCATGGAAACAAAGGTATCGTTGCAAGAATTGTTCGTGAAGAAGAAATGCCTTTCTTAGAAGACGGAACACCTGTAGATATAGTATTGAATCCGCTAGGCGTACCTTCTCGAATGAATATTGGTCAGATTTATGAAACCGTATTGGGTTGGGCTGGACAAAATCTTGGAGAAAAATACGCTACTCCAATCTTTGATGGCGCAACAATAGATGAGATTAATGCATTAACAAAAAAAGCAAATGTGCCCCTCTATGGACATTCCTACCTATATGACGGTGGAACTGGAGAACGTTTTGATCAGCCAGCAACCGTTGGAGTAATCTACATGTTAAAACTAGGTCATATGGTTGATGATAAAATGCACTCAAGATCTATTGGGCCTTACTCATTAATTACACAACAGCCTCTTGGTGGTAAAGCGCAATTTGGAGGACAGCGATTCGGAGAAATGGAAGTTTGGGCACTTGAGGCTTATGGAGCATCAAGTACATTACAGGAAATTCTTACTGTCAAATCTGATGATGTGATTGGTAGAGCTAAGACTTATGAAGCAATTGTAAAAGGAGACACCCTTCCTGAGCCTGGATTACCTGAGTCCTTTAACGTTCTCATGCATGAGTTGAAAGGATTAGGATTAGACATTAGATTGGAAGAATAATATAATATCAGAAGAAAGTTTACCATGCCTAGAAATAACGAAATTATTACTCAAAAAAAATTCAATAAAATTTCAATCGGATTAGCCTCTCCAGAAATTGTTCTTGGGAATTCTAGGGGCGAGGTTCTCAAACCCGAAACAATTAATTATCGAACGCATAAGCCTGAAAGAGATGGACTTTTTTGCGAGCGTATTTTTGGTCCTGTAAAAGATTACGAATGTGCTTGTGGGAAATATAAAAGGATTCGTTACAAAGGAATTATTTGTGACAGATGTGGGGTAGAAGTTACTGAAAAGAAGGTTCGTCGTGATCGAGTAGGTCATATCAACTTGGTGGTTCCTGTAGCTCATATATGGTACTTCCGTTCATTACCAAACAAAATTGGATACTTACTTGGATTACCTTCTAAAAAACTAGACATGATCATTTACTATGAACGTTATGTGGTCATTCAACCAGGTACAGCCAAAAATCAGGAGGGTGATCCTTTACAATCTATGGATTTCTTGACTGAGGAAGAATACCTGAATGTAATGGAACAAATTCCTCCAGAAAACCAATATAAGGAAGACAACGATCCAGAAAAATTCATTGCCAAAATGGGAGCTGAATGTTTGATTGAATTACTCTCCCGAATTGATTTGGAAACTCTATCCTATGAATTGCGCCACAAAGCTAATAATGAGACCTCTAAACAACGTAAAACAGAAGCTCTTAAGAGACTTCAAGTTGTAGAAGCTTTCCGTGATGCAAATGAACGTGGAGAAAACCTACCAGAGTGGATGATTATGAAAGTGATTCCAGTCATTCCACCTGAATTAAGACCATTAGTTCCTTTAGACGGAGGCCGTTTTGCAACTTCTGACCTTAATGACTTATATAGAAGGGTAATTATACGTAATAATCGTCTGAAGCGTTTAGTTGAGATAAAAGCTCCTGAGGTAATCTTAAGAAATGAAAAACGCATGTTACAAGAGTCCGTGGATTCTTTATTTGATAACACACGAAAATCTTCAGCAGTTAAAACAGATTCCAATCGACCATTAAAATCCCTTTCAGATTCCTTGAAAGGAAAACAAGGTCGCTTCCGTCAAAACCTATTAGGTAAAAGAGTAGATTATTCTGCACGTTCAGTTATTGTTGTTGGACCGGAATTAAAATTATTTGAGTGTGGACTTCCTAAAGGAATGGCTGCAGAACTTTACAAACCTTTCGTAATACGTAAAATCATTGAAAGAGGAATTGTGAAAACGGTTAAATCTGCTAAAAAGATTATTGATAGAAAAGAACCAGTTGTATGGGATATTCTAGAAAATGTCTTGAAAGGTCACCCAGTGCTATTAAATCGTGCCCCAACTCTACACAGATTGGGGATTCAAGCCTTTCAGCCTAAATTAATTGAAGGAAAGGCAATTCAATTACACCCTNTAGTTTGTACTGCATTCAATGCTGATTTTGATG
This sequence comes from Flavobacteriaceae bacterium, assembly GCA_002705385.1. GTDB lineage: Bacteria > Bacteroidota > Bacteroidia > Flavobacteriales > Flavobacteriaceae > MS024-2A. Next base: position 4,813 of record PAFO01000028.1, on the reverse strand, counting down.
GAGATCAAATGGCAGTTCACTTGCCTTTAGGACCAGAAGCTATTCTAGAAGCACAATTATTAATGTTGGCCTCTCACTCAATCCTCAACCCAGCAAATGGATCACCGATTACAGTTCCTTCTCAAGACATGGTTTTAGGATTATATTACATGACTAAAGCTAAGAAGTCTACTNCAAAANATAAAGTAAATGGTGAAGGATTAGTTTTTTACTCTCCCGAAGAGGTTCATATCGCATTGAATGAGAAGCGAGTTGATCTCAATGCGATGGTTAAAATTAGAGCAAAAGATTTTAATGAAAATGGGGAATTAGTTTACCAAATTATTGATTCTACTGTAGGAAGAGTACTTTTTAATGAGGTTGTTCCAGAAGCTGCAGGTTATTTTAATATGGTTTTGACAAAGAAAAACTTACGTGAGATTATAGGAGATATTCTTAAAGTAACTAGTGTTCCTGAAACAGCTGATTTTTTAGATAAGATTAAGGGTATGGGATATGGATTCGCATTCAAAGGTGGATTATCATTCAGCTTAGGTGATATTATTATTCCACCAGAGAAAATTACCATGATTGATGAAGCCAATAATCAAGTAGATGGGGTGATTGGCAACTACAATATGGGATTGATCACAAATAACGAACGNTACAATCAAGTTATCGATATTTGGACTTCTACAAATGCTAAATTGACGGAGTTGGCAATGAAGCGAATAAGTGAAGATCAGCAAGGTTTTAATTCAGTTTTTATGATGCTGGATTCTGGAGCTCGGGGGTCCAAAGAACAGATCCGACAGTTGACTGGAATGCGTGGTCTAATGGCCAAGCCTAAAAAATCAAATGTTGGTGGAGGTGAGATTATTGAAAATCCTATTCTTTCGAACTTTAAAGAAGGACTTTCTATTCTTGAATACTTTATTTCAACTCATGGTGCTCGAAAAGGATTAGCAGATACCGCTTTAAAAACTGCTGATGCAGGGTACCTAACTAGACGGTTACATGATGTTTCACAAGATGTAATTGTTAATCTTGAAGATTGTGGAACTCTTCGTGGAGTCGAAGTAAAACCTTTGAAAAAAAATGAAGAAGTAGTTGAAACACTAGGAGATCGTATCCTAGGTCGAGTTACACTTCAGGATATACTAGACCCAAGGACTAACGAAGTAATTGTTCAAGCAGGGAAAGAGATCAAAGATGAACAAGTTGCTTTAATTGAAGAAGCACCTATTGAATCAGTTGAAGTACGTTCACCATTGACCTGTGCAGCTCAATATGGAATCTGTGCAAAATGTTACGGTAGAAACCTCTCTACTGGNAAAATGGTNCAGCTNGGTGAAGCAGTAGGAGTGATTGCTGCNCAATCTATTGGAGAACCNGGAACTCAGTTGACCTTGAGAACCTTCCATGTTGGTGGNGTAGCAGGAAATATTTCNGAGGANAANAAATTAATTTCCAAGTTCGATGGTATTGCTGAAATAGAAGATTTAAAGACAGTNCAAGGAAAAAATGCTGAGGGTGAAGATGCTGAAATTGTAATTTCTAGAACTTCTGAAATCAAGATTTTAGATGCTAAAACCAAAAGCGTTTTGAGTACTAATAACATTCCTTANGGATCATCACTTCACATTNAAAATANATCTAAAATNAAAANTGGCACAACAATCTGTAAATGGGATCCTTTTAATGGGGTAATNGTTTCTGAATTCACGGGTAAAATTNTATTTGAAAATATTGAGCAGGGGTTGACATATCAAGTAGAAATTGATGAACAAACAGGATTCCAGGAAAAAGTAATTTCTGAATCAAGAAACAAGAAGTTAATTCCAACTTTATCCATTGCAGATAAAAAAGGTAAAATATTACGTTCATACAATCTGCCTGTAGGAGCTCACCTTATTGTTAATGAAGACGAACAAATTGAGGAAGGAAAAGTTTTGGTTAAGATTCCACGTAAGTCTGCTAAATCAGGTGATATTACTGGGGGATTACCGAGAGTAACAGAATTGTTTGAAGCGCGAAATCCATCAAATCCAGCTGTTGTTTCTGAAATTGATGGGGTGGTATCCTTTGGAAAAATAAAAAGAGGAAATCGTGAAATCATTGTAGAGTCTAAGTTTGGTATTATTAAAAAATATTTGGTGAAACTATCAAATCAGATTCTTGTTCAAGAGAATGATTTTGTGAAAGCTGGTATTCCACTTTCTGATGGTTCTATTACACCTGCTGATATACTTAAAATTAAAGGGCCCTCTGCTGTTCAACAGTATTTGGTTAATGAAATTCAAGAGGTATACCGATTACAAGGAGTAAAAATTAATGATAAACACTTTGAGGTAGTCGTTAGACAGATGATGCGGAAAGTTCGTATTATGGATCCAGGGGACTCTATTTTCTTAGAGAACCAGTTGGTATTTCGTTATGATTTTATCCATGAAAATGATGGACTCTACGGAATGAAAATAGTAGAAGAAATAGGAGATTCAGAAAATCTAAAACCAGGTCAGGTAATCTCTTCGCGTCAGTTGCGTGATGAAAATTCCTTATTAACTCGAGAAAATAAACAGTTGGTTGTAGCTCGTGATGCTGCCCCATCGACTGCAACTCCCGAATTACAAGGAATTACTCGTGCTTCCTTACAAACAAAATCCTTTATTTCAGCGGCATCCTTCCAGGAAACTACTAAAGTATTGAATGAAGCGGCTGTAAATGGGAAAGTAGACTTCTTNGAAGGATTAAAAGAGAATGTTATTGTAGGNCANAAAATCCCAGCAGGTACTGGGCTTAGAAAATATAATGACATAATAGTAGGNTCAAAAGAAGAATATAAAAGTCTATTGATTGACAAAGAACAAGAAATTAGTTTTTAATATCATGAGTGATAAAAAAGAAAAGCAATTAAATGTTACTATTGATGAAAATACAGCAGATGGGATATATTCAAACTTAGCTATTATTAATCATTCGACATCAGAATTCATCGTTGATTTCATTACTGTTATGCCCGGCGCACCAAAAGCACGTGTAAAGTCAAGGGTAATTTTGACACCAGAACATACAAAGCGCTTTCAAAAAGCATTAGGTGAAAANATACAACGCTTTGAAAAAGTAAATGGGGAAATTTCAACTAATGAACCGCCGCCAATTCCATTAAATTTTGGACCGACAGGTGAAGCATAAAGATTCTCCCTTTCTTAGAGTAGAGGGATATTTACTATTGTGTTTCAGTATCAGCTAATTCTCTAAACTAGATTATTATAGTGTAAAATATTTGATGATTCTGTAAAAAAGTAAAGGTTATGTCCAAAATAGTTACTTTTTTTGTGGGGTATTTGATATGACTTTTCAACAACTATTTATAAGTCTTTTATTGGTAAGATATAACTGATAATGAGATTCTTTCACCCAGTCATATTTTTATAAATTATTTATCAAAGAATATGCAAAAACATCAAATTTAAAACTTTGCTAAAATTCAGATGTAAANTGAAAGTTTAGGCTTTGATATTTCTCTTGTGCCATTTCAAGTGAAAAAGAAGAGTCAGCTAAAAACACGAGTTGTCCACTTTTATCAAGAGCTAAAAACTTTTGTTTGATGCGCTTAAACTCTCTATATTCCTCACCTTTTTCATCACCCTGTATCCAGCTCGCTTTGTGGACGTTTAGGTTTTCGTAGCTACATTTAGCTCCATATTCGTGTAAAAGCCTATACTGGATGACTTCAAACTGTAAAGCTCCTACAGTCCCTATTATTTTTCGTCCGTTTAGGTTGAGTGTAAATAATTGCGCCACACCTTCATCCATTAGCTGATTTATCCCCTTAGTCAATTGTTTGGCCTTCATGGGGTCGTTGTTGTTAATGTAACGAAAGTGTTCTGGTGAAAAACATGGAATACCTTTAAAATGTATTTGCTCTCCACTAGTGAGTGTATCACCGATTTTAAAATTTCCTGTATCATGAAGTCCAACAATATCACCAGGGTATGAGGTATCTACAATCTCTTTACGTTCTGCAAAAAAAGCATTGGGTGATGAGAATTTAAGTTTTTTATCCAATCTAACATGCAGGTATGGACTGTTGCGTTCAAAGGTACCTGATACTACTTTTATAAATGCTAATCGGTCACGATGATTGGGGTCCATATTAGCATGGATTTTAAATACAAAACCAGTAAATTTTTTTTCTTGTGGTTCAATTAGACGTTCTTCTGAAAATTTAGGCAGTGGTTCTGGAGCAATTTCAATAAAACATTTCAGGAGTTCTTCAACACCAAAATTATTTAAAGCAGAGCCAAATAATACTGGTTGAAGTTCTCCTTTCAAATATGCTGCTCTATCAAACTGGGGATATACTACATCAATCAGTTCCAATTCTTCCTTCAAGGTTTCTATAGCCTGATTTCCTATAATAGCTTTCAATTGTGAATCTTCAATAGAATCAAAATACACTTTTTTTCCTATTGTTTGTTTTTCTTCTCCATCAAACAATTGAACGTTGTGCTTCCATATGTTGTAAATCCCTTTAAATTCATACCCCATACCGATGGGAAGAGATAGTGGGGTTACATTTAAACCTAATTTACGTTCTAACTCGTCTAAAAGGTCAAAGGAGTCCTTTCCCTCTCGGTCCAGTTTGTTTATAAAGACCATAATTGGAATCTTGCGCATACGGCATACCTCTACTAATTTTTCAGTTTGCTCCTCTACTCCTTTAGCTACATCAATTACTACTATAACACTGTCAACAGCCGTAAGTGTTCGAAAAGTATCTTCAGCAAAGTCTTTATGACCTGGTGTATCAAGAATATTTATTTTTTTG
>PAFO01000027.1 GCA_002705385.1 Flavobacteriaceae bacterium | reverse complement strand
AGATTTTGACCATAACTTCGAGCTTACGTTTCTCTTCATTAACTTTTTCTATTGTTCCAGTAAATCCATTAAATGGCCCATCAATTACTTTAACATTCTCTCCTACATTAAATGGTATTGCTACGTGTTCTGCTGTTAATGCTAATTCATCAACTTTACCAAGCATTCTATTTACTTCTGATTCTCTTAGAGGAATAGGGTCGCCTCCTTTTGTTTCACCGAGGAAACCAATAACGTTTGTTACTGATTTGATAATGTGAGGAAGTTCTCCAGTCAAATTAGCTTTAACCATAATGTAACCAGGAAAATATACACGTTCCTTGTTAATTTTTTTACCGTTACGGATCTGTACTACTTTCTCCGTAGGTACTAAAATGTCTTCAACCAAGTGATCGTAACCGAATCGATTTATTTCCGACATGATGTAGTCTTTGATTTTAGCTTCTTGTCCGCTTACCGCTCGAACAACATACCACTTTCTATCTTTAACTGAAGTTGTCATTTATTATCCTATAAGATTAAAGTAAAATTGAATCACCCGAGATAAAACTGTGTCAGCCCCCCAAATAGCTAGTGAAAATAAAATGGAAAAAACTAATACAACAACGACCAAACGTTGAAGTTCTGATCGTTCTGTCCATGAAACATTATTCTTAAGCTCTTCAAAGGAATCTTTTATATATGAAATCATTTTCTACTTATACTTTTTGCACGGGTTGAGAGGCTCGAACTCCCGACACCTGGTTTTGGAGACCAGTGCTCTACCAACTGAGCTAAACCCGTTTTTATNTGACACNAAAGGTATNCGCCTTTAGCNAANACCNTCGGGTCATTTTAAAAACATCTAAATTAGTCTAGNATCTCAGTTACCTGACCTGCTCCTACAGTTCTTCCACCNTCACGTATTGCAAANCGAAGNCCAATATTTAANGCNATTGGNTGAATCAAGTCAACATTGATNGTTAAATTATCACCAGGCATAACCATTTCAACTCCGTCAGGAAGAACTATGTTACCGGTTACATCAGTTGTCCTGACATAAAACTGTGGTCTATAGTTATTATGGAATGGGGTGTGCCGTCCTCCCTCTTCTTTTTTCAAAATATATACTTCTGNTTTAAACTTGGCATGAGGAGTTACAGAACCTACTTTACAAAGCACCATTCCTCTTTTAATATCAGTTTTTTCAATACCTCGAAGAAGAATACCTACATTGTCTCCAGCTTCTCCACGATCTAATATTTTACGAAACATCTCTACACCAGTAATNGTAGATTTCATTTTTTCAGCACCCATACCGATGATATCAATTTCGTCTGCAGTATTAGCTACACCAGTTTCAATACGGCCCGTCGCAACTGTACCTCGACCTGTAATTGAAAACACATCTTCAACAGGCATTAAAAAATCTTTATCAACGTCTCGTTTTGGTAATTCAATCCAGGAATCAACTTGTTCCATAAGTTTTAATACGGTATCGACCCAATTTTGCTCACCATTCAGTGCTCCAAGCGCTGAACCCAAAACTACTGGTGTATTGTCTCCGTCATAATCATAGAAAGAAAGTAATTCTCTTACTTCCATTTCAACTAATTCTAACAATTCTTCGTCATCTACCATATCTGCTTTATTCAAGAAAACGACAATACGCGGCACACCAACCTGACGTCCTAATAAAATATGTTCTCTAGTTTGAGGCATTGGTCCATCTGTAGCCGCAACAACGAGTATGGCGCCATCCATTTGAGCAGCTCCAGTTACCATGTTTTTAACATAATCGGCGTGACCCGGACAGTCAACGTGTGCATAATGACGATTACTTGTTTGATACTCTACGTGAGAAGTATTAATCGTAATTCCTCTTTCTTTCTCCTCGGGAGCATTATCAATTTGATCAAAGCTTCTAGCTTCGGAAAATCCAGCATCCGCTAATACTTTTGTAATCGCAGCTGTAAGGGTGGTTTTACCATGATCTACGTGACCAATTGTTCCAATATTCAAATGTGGTTTGGACCGGTCAAATGTTTCTTTAGCCATAATTATTGTTGTTTCTTTGTTATTTTTAGGAGCGCAAATTTATTAATTTTTTTTATTCCTGTTGTTCCTTTTACGTAATTTTTTTGAAATAAATTAAAAAACATTAATCTATTTTGAATTTCCAAAACTTAGCAAGATAAATTTTAATACTATCTATTTTAAATTCAGTTTATTTTTTTTTTTAATAAATGTTTACTTTGTTGATGTTTTCATAATTCTTAGCAAGTTGTTTTTTGTTTCTTTGCAATGAAACTTTAAAGCTAAAAATAAGATTTGGAAGTTTGATTTTTACTCATGAATTTATGTATAATAGTACCTTGTTTTAATGAGGCTAATCGGATATCATTAAATGACTTTGGGATTTTTCTTTCAAATTTTCCCAAAGTAAGCATTCATTTTGTAGATGACGGATCTACTGATACAACAGAATATATATTATATTCTTTTCAAAAAAAATATCCTCAACAAGTGAAAATCATCAAAACAACTCAAAACTTAGGAAAAGGAAATGCTGTCTTTTGGGGGATGTCAAAAGCTCTTGAAAATAAAGACTTCGATACTCTTGCATTTTTGGATGCTGACCTATCTGCTTCTCCTGAGGAGTGTTTATACTTAGCCCAGAAAATTAATCCCTCGATACAATATATTTTTGGTTCTCGAATAAAAAAAATAGACAATTTAATTGAAAGAAGATTTTTTCGATTTTTTGTTGGAAGAATAGTTGCTACTGCCATTTCTAAAGTTCTCAATATAGCCGTATATGATACTCAATGCGGATGCAAAATTTTCAATAGGACAACTGCAAAGGTCGCTTTTAAAACTCCATTTATTTCAGATTGGCTATTCGATGTGGAGATTTTTTTTCGTTTAAAAAATTACTTTGGTGCTTCAGATTTTATAGCTATGAGTTCTGAAATACCCCTTAAAAAATGGAAAGATCGTGGGAACTCAAAAATTGCATGGACTTATGGATTTAAAATGTGGATTGACTTAATAAAGATTAGGCGTACTTACAAATGATGAATAACATTAATCAAAAAATTTTTAATATTCGTTATAAATTAGTTTTTTGGGTATTGGTTTCCATTCGATTATATTTTAATTGGACACTGCCTTTAATGGATAAAACTGAAGCACGCTATGGTGAAATAGCAAGACTGATGTGTGAGACAGGTAACTGGATAACTCCTCAGATTGATTATGGTATTCCATTTTGGGGCAAACCCCCATTATCAATCTGGGCCTCCGCCCTTTCAATATCTATTTTTGGACCTGCTGAGGTATTTCTTAGATTACCTCACTTAATTGTTTTTATTCTGGTGGCTTTTTTTATTGGAAAATATCGAAAAGATGAAAACCAATCAATGTATCTACCTGGAATTATTATTTTAACAATTCCTGAGTTTTATATTCACGCTGGAGTCGTTTCCACGGATGCTTTTTTAAGTATAAGTACTGCAATAGTTATGTTTGGATTTTGGGAAGCTTTAAAAGAAAATACTAAGGCCTATTGGGGGTATCTGTTATTTTTAGGGATTGGTATCGGACTACTTACCAAGGGCCCAATAATACTTATTCTTACCCTTCCTCCTATATTTATTTGGGCTTTAACTACAAAAAATCTCAAAAAAGTATTTATTCGAATCCCNTGGATAGTTGGAATTTCAATCTCATTAGGCATTAGTCTCCCATGGTATATTTTGGCTGAATTAAGTACTCCCGGATTTATTGATTACTTTATCATTGGTGAACATTTTGATAGGTATTTTAATTCTAAATGGGAAGGAGATAAATATGGTTTTCCAAAACAACAGCCTTTTGGAATGGCTTGGGTATTTTTAGTTTCATTTTTACTCCCATGGACCATTGCCCTTTTCCAGATATTAATTAAAAAATGGAAGTCAATAAGACAAAATTCATGGATGTTATTTTTGATATTTTGGTGTGCTTGGACTCCCTTGTTTTTTACTTCATCTAAAAGCTTAATACACCCTTACATATTACCAAGTTGTATTCCAGCTGCACTTATAATCAGTTTTTACTGGACTTCTTTGAGAAGTAAAAAACTTTACGCTAGTATTGCAATTGGCTTACCCATTCTATTATTTATAGTTCATATAAGCGGTGCTGCTAAATCATTTTATAACCATACTACTGATAAATATCTGATCAGTAATCTAGATAAAGTAAAAAAAATGTATGTGCTAGATTCAAAAAGTTATTCCAGTCAGTTTTATACCCAAGGTAAGATTCAATTAATTAAAATAAATCAGTTAAAAAATGTATTGGTCTCTCAAAAGCCTTTTTATATTATTATTAGTAATAATCGTTTCAAACTATTAAATTATAGTATTAAAAAAAAACTTCGTAAGATTGATTCAAACAAAAAAACAGGAATTTATGAATTTGACCCTTCAATTAAGAATTAGTAAGTCTTTTTGAAAGAAAATTGAGTAAAATTCCATAAATAGGTAAAAAGAAAATCAATCCAATGATTATTTTCAATATCGCTTGAGTGCCTGCAATTTCAATCCAATTTATAGCCATATACTCATCTTCTGATTTCAAAAAAGCTACAGAAAAGAAAACATAAGAGTCTATAACATTTGATATCACTGTTGATAAAGAAGGTGCTAACCACCATATGTAGAATAACGCTTCCTAATAAATTGAAATGCATGAATATCAATTAATACACTTAAGGCATAAGCTGTAGCACTTGCAATTCCTATTCTCATAGCAACNGATATGAGATTACCCTCGATATAAACAATCATTATTGATGAAATTATAGCTAGGGGATAAGAATATGAAATTATTTTTTGAGCTATTTTCTTTCCTAATAGTCTCACTGTCAGATCAGTAGATAAAACCACAAATGGAAAACTAAAGGCTGCCCAAGTAATTTTATATCCATATAAAATGAATGGAATTGAAACAAGAAAATTTGATACGGTTATAATTCCAATATGAATTGTAACAAGAAAAAAAATCAGCTTTTTGTTTTTTCTATTCATTGTAATTTAAATCAACCCATTTCTTTCTCCCAAGGAAAAATTATCCAAGTAGAATCTAAAGACTTATCAATTTTTTTTCCTCTAAAATTGACTTTGAAACTACTTGAAATATTATCGATTAAGGCTGCATAGCGAATATTTGTAACCCGACTATCATAAGATTTTTTAATAAATTCAAAAGTTGCTCCAGTATCGTTTATATCATCAATTATTAAGATATTTGAACTAGAGATAATACTTTTCCTTAGCACTTCCAAATTAGGGTTATTGTTGTCATATCTTAATTGAACATCCAGAACTTTATGAGGTACATTAATTGCATGGGATAAATATACACCAGGTACACAACCTCCTCTATTAACACTTAGGATTTGCTCTGGAAACCATTCGGTTTTATTTATTTGCTTTTTAATGTTTATCAAAGCCTCATGCATCTCATCAATTGTAAAATGATAATTCTTCATGTCTTTCATAAATAAATTAAATGAGATTTGTTTGTGTTTATTTGGATAAATATTAAAATCCTGTATTATTTTTAAAAAGCGATAAAAATAGCTTAAAAATTATCATTTTACAATTCGAAATTTTTTCAAAAAGAATAAATAGATTTGAAATGATGTGAAAATAAATTATGTAAAAGCTATTTATTTGATTTATTAATTTATTTTTTTACCTTTTAAAAAAGAATATTTAAAAAAATTCCAGATGAGACATCAATTACTTTTAACACTTTTATCAACTATATTTTTTCAATTCAATTCTGAAGGTCAGAGTAGTTCAATTTTAGATAACTTAGAATGGAGAAACATAGGGCCCGATAGGGGGGGGAGATCTTTGGCAGTTTCAGGATCATCTTCAAGGATTAATGAATATTATTTCGGAGCAGTAGGTGGTGGACTTTGGAAAACCACTGACGGTGGTGTAAGCTGGAAGCCAGTTACTGATGGACANATTAAAAGTTCTTCTGTTGGTGCCGTAGCAGTTGCTAACTCCAATCCAGATATTTTATATATCGGAATGGGAGAAACTGAGCTCAGAGGGAATATAATGCAAGGTGATGGAGTGTACAAGTCAATAGATGCAGGAAATACATGGACTCATGTGGGTTTAGAGGACACCCAAGCAATTTCGAAAATTCGTGTTCACCCTGAAGACCCAAATATTGTTTATGTTGCCGCTTTAGGGCATCCCTATGGCGAAAATGAGGAGCGTGGGGTGTTTAAATCAATTGATGGTGGAAATAATTGGAAAAAAATATTATTCAAAAGCCCTAAAACTGGAGCCATAGATTTAATTCTGGATCCAAATGACCCTGATACTATTTATGCTTCCTTTTGGCAAGTATATAGAACACCATACAAAATGTTGGGTGGAGGACCAGAATGTGGATTATATAGATCAACTGACGGNGGTAATACATGGGAAGAACTTTCAAAGAATAATGGATTTGCAAAAAGACCTTTAGGGAAAATTGGAGTGACAGTATCAGGTGCAAATTCAAATAAAATATGGGCTTTAGTGGAGTCTGAAAATGGTGGAGTTTATGCTTCAGAAGATAAAGGACAAACATGGAAACTTGTAAACAATGATCGTAAACTAAGACAAAGAGCCTTTTATTACAGCAGGATCTATGCTGATCCAAAGGATGAAAATATTGTTTATGCGCTTAACACAGGCTTTTATAAATCAATTGACGGAGGAAAAACATTTGATAAAAGAATTATAGTTCCCCATGGAGATAATCATGATTTATGGATTGANCCTGAAAACTCATCTCGAATGGTTAACGCAAATGATGGTGGAGGTTGNGTGTCAGTTAATGGTGGTGAAACGTGGACAGATTTAGATTTTCCTACTTCACAATTATATCATATTATGGTAACAAAAGATTTTCCTTATTATGTGTGTGGTGCCCAACAAGACAACTCAACTATGTGTATTCCATCTGAGGGTTGGGGTTTTAAACAAGCAAGAGGACCTCATAAACAATATTATTATCCTGTAGGGGGAGGTGAATCAGGTTATATTACGCAACATCCAAAGAATTTAGATTGGTTTTATGCTGGCAGTCAAGGCGCCTTACTTACAAAGTTTGATAGAAAAACAGGGTTTAATAGAGATATTCAGGTTTTTCCTAGATTTTTTTCTGGTGAACCTGCAAGTGCACTCCCAGAGAGATGGCAATGGACTTTCCCCATAATATTTTCACCTATTAATCACAACAAGCTTTATACATCCTCTCAACATGTATGGGTTTCAGAAAATGATGGGCAGAGTTGGTCAAAAATTAGTCCAGATCTTACTTATGCTGACCCTAAAACACTAGGAAAAACAGGAGGAGTTATTACCAACGATATGAACGGTCCTGAAATTTATGCAACTGTATTTGCCTTAGTTCCATCTAACCATGATGAGAATATCATTTGGGCAGGTTCTGACGATGGACTAGTTCACATAACAAAAAATCATGGGAAATCATGGGAAAATATTACACCCCCAGACATGCCTAAAGACACCCGAATAAGTATAATAGAGGAATCAATTCACAACCCTGGAACAATTTACATTGCTGGAAAAAGATATCAAATGGATGATAGAAAGCCCTATTTATGGAAAACAAATGACTTTGGAAAATCATGGAAAAAAATTATAAATGGGATCAGATCAGATGATTTTCTTCATGTCATTAGGGAAGATTTAAAAATTCCAGGTCTTCTTTATGCTGGAGGAGAACATCAAGTCTGGGTTTCTTATAATGATGGTGAGTCATGGGAATCTTTAAGTTTAAATTTACCTGACACTCAAATTTCTGATTTAATTGTAACTGAAAAAGATCTCGTGATTGGAACTCATGGTAGATCAATTTATATATTGGATGATATTTCACCAATAAGAGAAATGATAAAAATAGATCCTAATAAATCATATCTATATGAGGCATATTCAGCAACTAGAAGAGTTCAAAATGCTGAAATAAAATACTATCTACCCACGATACCAGATCAATTATCTTTAAAAATTATTGACAGCCAAGGGAGAACGGTTTTGGATAAAACTGGAACAACTGAAGGTGATTTAGATGAAACAGGCCCCTCATGGTTTGGGAAGGATAATAAAAACCCTTCTATATCTAAGGGGTTAAATACTTATACTTGGAATCTTAGATACCCTGGTGCTACTGAATTTGAAGGAATGATTATATGGTCTGCAAAACCTTCTCTAGGCCCTATTGCACCTCCTGGGATTTATGAAGTGCAGCTTACAATAAATGACCTAGTTCATAAAACTTCTATTGAAGTAAAAAAAGATCCTAGAATTGATATATCAGATGAAATCATTCAAAAGCAATTTAAATTTGCAATGGAAATTATGAACCAAACTGACATCGCTAATAAAAGTGTAATTGAAATAAGGGAATTAAAAGAAAAATTAAAAACACATAAAAATTCTTCGAAAAACTTAAGAAAAATAAATGCTTTAATAAGTGATTTAGAAAAAATTGAATCTAGTATTTATCAGGTAAAAAATCAAAGTGGTCAAGACCCCTTGAACTTTCCAATAAAAGTAAATAATCGATTGGCATATCTTAGAAAAAGTGTAGAAAGTGGCGATGGTATTCCAACATCAGGTTCATTAGAAGTTTTTAATCTTTTAAAAGAAGAATTGTCAGTATATATTGGTGAATTAGATAAACTAAAAAGCAGGACAAATAAATATCTTTAAAAATTTTTAAATGTTTGTGAATCTTAACGAAGGAAATATTAGCTTGTTATTTGATTTAGTAATTTAATGCTTAGGATATCATTATTCAAACCATAAAACCTTATCTTCTATTGGACCTAGAATTCTATGATTAATATTTTCGTCATGTTGTCCCATGTAGAAAATACCCAGACAGCGTTCTCCTTGATTGAGAGGAATAAACTCATCTATAACATTAATTAATTTAGGCGAACTCCAATAGGAGCCAATTTTTAAATCTGTAGCCATTAACCACATATTCTGAACTGACATAGATACTGCTGCTATCTCCTCCCATTCAGGAACAGATTCTTTTGGATCCCTCTGCATACATATTAAAATAATTGCTGAAGATTTTTTTACTTTTTCCATAATTTTTTTGTGTTTAAATTCAGAAAAAATGGGAGATAATTCTTTATATTTAGCTGCCAAAAAATCACCTAATTTATTTTTGGCTTTCCCTTTAAGAACCTTGAATCTCCAGGGTTCAGTTTTTTTATGAGTAGGTGCCCAATTTGCAGCTTCAAGAATTAGTTTAATATGCTGGTCATCTATCAATAAATTATTATACTGGCTTGGCATGATAGATCGCCGAGACTTAATTATATTTAATATTTTCATCTTAATAAAAAATGATTTTCTAAAACCTCAAAACCGTTTGTAATTATAAAAATATCAAATATAAAAAAACCCTTTAGTTATAACTAAAGGGTTGTAATAATAACGGAGAATAAAATTCATTCTACACCACTAAAATCGTTACAAGTATATTTCTCACTTACCTCAATCTCATGAATCCCGCATTTGCTTGTATCTTCGTTTATATTTAAACAATTAAGACAACTATTACTTAATGATAATTTTTCCATAATTATTAAAGTTTGATACAAATGTAAGATAAAAAACACATAACTAACTGATTTTTAGTAATTTATAATTAGAATAAATAAAAATAACTAATTTTTATTTTGCTTGAAAATTTAATTTATACTATATATCCTATTTAAGACTTTTACCTTGTAAAAAAAGTTGTTTGTTTAAAAATATCTTTTTTGGGAATGCTTGGAGTTTAAATATCTAAAGCTTCTATATTCTTAAAATTTAACTATTCACTAGCTATATTAATTATTGCCCTATCAACAGCAGCCTTAAATTCTTGAGCATATTCAGTAGGTTTAGAAAACAACTGAGTATAGCAAATGATAATCAGGTCATGTGTAGGATTTATCCAAAATGAAGTTTTTGCAGCCCCGCCCCAGCTATATTCTCCACTATCTATATTTACCGTCCCTGAAAGGCCATGCCCCATTCCATTAATTTCACCAACTCCCTCAGGATTTTGATTTGTCATTATAATTTCAGACGATTTTTCTGACAAAACTCTTTTCCCGTCTAATTTACCCTTGTTCAATAGCATACGACAAAACTTTTCATAATCAGTTAGTGATGAGACTAATCCTGCGCCACCTAATAAAAGTTTTGGTGGACCTTCACTGCCTATCGCATCCCTTATAAGGCTGTCTTCAACAACCATGAGTTTACCATTTTCATCTCGCGTATATAGTTCAGCTAATCTCTCTTGTTTTTCTTTTGGAACATAGAATCGTGTATCATCCATTCCGAGGGGATCAAAGATTTTTGACTTAAAATATTTATCTAATTTCATGCCAGACACAACTTCTACGATATAGCCTGCAACATCGATCCCTAGGCCATAATTATATTTAGTACC
>PAFO01000026.1 GCA_002705385.1 Flavobacteriaceae bacterium | reverse complement strand
CATATTTAAAGGCTTTCGATCTTCTCCAAAAAATAAAGTTTGCTCAATACACCAGTCAAATTCTTCTTCATTCATTCCCTTCCATGCATATACTGGGATCCCTGCTTCGGCTATAGCTGCTGCAGCGTGATCTTGAGTTGAAAAGATATTACAAGAGCTCCAAGTTACATCTGCACCTAAGGCAACCAAAGTTTCAATGAGTACTGCGGTCTGTATTGTCATATGTAAACAACCTGCAATACATGCACCTTTTAGAGGCTGTGAGGGACCATATTCTTCTCTTAAGGCCATCAATCCTGGCATTTCTTTTTCCGCCAAGTTGATTTCATTTCTTCCCCAAGCTGCTTGAGAGATATCCTTTACTTTATAAGGAATGTACTTTGCTTTTTTAGACTCCATAGTTGTACCTTTGTTTTAGAGAGCAAAAATACAACCTTTCTATTCAATATCAAATGCCAGAAAGCTACAGAGAAATTCTAGAAAATCAGACTGAAATGGTGATCTGGAAGATCACAGAAACAGAGACCCAATTGCAAAACGGGCTTTCACTTTCAACTGAAGCATTAAAACGATTGTCAAAACGAAGAAGCAGTATTCACAGAAAGGGGTATTTGGCNATTAGACAATTGCTTAAATCTCTTGGAATTCCTACTGAAATTCACCAATACGACGNTATCGGTGCTCCTTACCTCACCGATGGACGTTTTATTTCAATTAGTCATACTGGAGATGCTGCAGCTGTNGTNATTTCNTCNANATCAGTAGGAATTGATTTGGAANATTANAAAGATAAAATTAAGCGTGTTGCTNCNCGATTNTTGCATGCNTCAGAAGGNNAAANGCCAAAAGATTTGGATGAAATCNTNTATTTGACNCAACTTTGGACAGCAAAAGAGGCCTTGTATAAACTCTACAAAAAACCAGGNCTAATTTTCAGTGAGCAACTCTTTATTCAGCCCTTTAAAAAGGAAGACACCACAGGAAGGGGTTCTGTGATTGAAAAATCAAAAGAAACACATTTCCCACTTCAATTTAGNCGCTTTACAAACTATTGTTTAACCCTTGCAACATCAAATTAACNCATGAAAATATCTGTTGAACTCACTTTAACACCATTAAAATCAAGCTATGTGATAACGATTAAGCAGTTTATCCAAAATTTGAGAAGTACTGGATTTAAAGTAATTGAAAATCCATTAAGTACGCAGCTTTATGGTGATTACGATCAAGTAATGTCTTCCATCTTGCCTTTAGTCAAAAGTACTTTCGAGCAAGAAGATGCAGTAATGTTACATCTTAAACTGGTCAAGGGAGACCGAAGTGATTATGAACCCGATTTTTGATTTTTTTATAGATCCGTACANGACNTATTCTACACTAGANATNTTACTTGAAGGGGCTGCTGTAATNACAGGTTTACTCAGTGTTTGGTTTGCTAAGCAAGACAAGGTCTGGGTCTATCCTTCTGGTATGGTTTCAACAGCAATTTATGTTTATTTGCTCCTTAAGGCCGGATTGTTAGGAGATTTCTTAATCAATGCCTACTATTTTNTAATGAGTATCTACGGTTGGATGTTTTGGACACAACAAAAAGAGGGANTTGCAGTACACCAAATCGATAAAGTGAGTTCCTCAGAAAAAAAATGGAGTTTTTTTCTTTTTGTACTCTCACTACTTCTTGTGGGAGGATTATATGCTAGCTTAGGAAAGTCGATGAATTGGACCGCAACCATTGATACTTTTACAACAGCATTATTTTTTGTTGGGATGTGGCTCATGGCAAGGAGGAAAATTGCACATTGGATTTTTTGGATTTTAGGGGATCTTATTTCTATACCCTTGTATTTTTACAAGGGGCTTGCTTTGACTAGTTTTCAATACCTTATATTTACTTTAATAGCAATCTTTGGTTACATTCAATGGAAGAAAGTTTACAACAACAGGATTCAGACTATTTAAGAATTGTCATTTACGGTCCGGAGTCCACAGGTAAAACAACTTTGGCTAAGGAACTAGCAAAAGAATACCAGACGCAATGGGTCCCGGAGTTTGCTAGAGAATATCTTCAAAAAAAGTGGAACTCTAAAAAAGAATTGTGCAACAAAGAGGATTTGATTCAAATAGTTCAAGGGCAAATGAATGAGGAGAACAGACTCGTAAAAACAGCCAAACAGTTCCTGTTTTGCGACACCAATGTTTTAGTAACACAGGTTTGGTCTGAAACGCATTTTGACGGATTTTGTGATCCGAGAATCCAAAAATGGGTAGATACTTTTAAATACGATCATTATTTTTTAACCCATATTGATGTACCTTGGCAAGCAGACGACTTAAGGGACCGTCCAAATGATAGAAAGGAGATGTACAATAG
This sequence comes from Flavobacteriaceae bacterium, assembly GCA_002705385.1. Lineage (GTDB taxonomy): Bacteria > Bacteroidota > Bacteroidia > Flavobacteriales > Flavobacteriaceae > MS024-2A. The sequence goes on along the minus strand of PAFO01000026.1, from coordinate 23,876 downwards.
CTTTAAAGCGTTACTAGTTAAAAAAAAGTTACCTTTTACTGTGCTTAAGGGAAGTCATCACTACAGAATGGAAATAGCAAAGCAAGTATTAAATAATTTTAACTGAGATGAAATCATTGACAGAAGCGGATTTTGAACAGTTTAAAATGAGCAATAGATCTGTTGAACTCATTCAGCGACAATATGAATTTTTAGTGCATGGGACAAGTTTGCAAAAAGAAATCAAAGCAGCTACTTTACGTGATGGTATACAAAAGCTAAATCGAGAAACAGAGGCTACTGCACTAGAAAATTTTAATAAATATAAGAATAACATAAGCTGGATGAAGTTTGTTCCAGCTTCTGGAGCAGCTAGTAGAATGTTTGCTCCTTTCTTTTCTTTTTTAGAAGCAAAAGAAATGCCGAATTTTAATTTTGAAGACTATTGTAACTCAAAGAAAGGATCAAGCATCAAGTCAATTTTTAACGAATTGAAAAAACTTCCATTTTACTCCACTGCTTATGCCAAAATTATTCAAGACAGCTCTATTTCTGTGGACACTGACCTTGACTTTTTTACAGCTTTTGTCAGCATGGTTCTTGACGAGAAAGGGCTTGCTTATCCAAACCTTCCAAAGGCATTGATACCTTTCTTTGTCGATGAGCAAGGCACCCAATGGACGGCTTTTGAAGCTCAGCTTTTAGAAGATCTTCAACTGGGAAATCAGCATCAAGCCATTCCCATTCATTTGACTATTGATAAAGAATACAGAGGCTTGTTCGAAACTGCAGAAGCTAATTTCAGAGCCAAACTAACTCCTGAACAACAAAGGGACTTCAGTGTAGAATATTCTTATCAGCACCCCCTCACTGACACCCCTTATTTAAACGAAAACAACAAATGGGTGAGAGATGAAGAGGGTAAGATTGAATTTAGAAAAGGAGGACATGGCGCTTTATTAGAGAATTTAAACCGATTGGATGCTGATTTAATCTGGATAAAGAACATTGATAATGTTCTTTTGAATCAAGACAATGCAGAAGGCGAAAAATGGATGAAAATTTTAGCCGGCCATCTGCTAATGGTTCAAGAGCAAATATTTATTTATTTGGATTGGCTTGAAACATTAAAGTCAAAAGCTGATTTTGATAAAATTATCACCTTTATTCAAACCCAATTTGATCCCAGCTATCAANTTGATGACTCAGGGAAGATGTCAAACGAAATACTTTATGATTACCTAGATAGACCTCTTCGGATCTGTGGAATGATCCCTAATGAAGGGGCNAAAGGTGGTGGGCCTTTCTGGGAAAAANATGCAAGAGGAAAAAGTTTACAAATTATAGAGGGAGTTGAGTTAGATCTTGAAAATAAAGATCACCAAAAAGAGATTAATCAAAGCTCTCATTTCAATCCAGTGATTATGGTTTGTGGAATAAAAAGTCATAAGGGTGAAAAATTTTCACTTTATGACTTTAGAGATGACAAGCGTTTTATGGTCAGTGGAAAAACATTAGGGGCAACAAAAATAAAAATTTTAGAGTGGCCTGGTCTGTGGAATGGAGGAATGGCAGCTTGGAATTCACTTTTTATTGATTTGCCCTCTGACACTTTTCATCCTGTTAAAACTATTGCAGATTTAATTCGCTAATATTTTTTTCTTTAATATCTTTATAGAATATCTCAAAGGGGTGCCTCTTATTTGAAGGCTGAGATCATACCCATTGAACCTGGGCAGGTAATGCTGCCAAGGGAACAATAAAAACGTAATTATTAATGCCAAATAATTACCCCTTTTATTTGAATAAATATATTCAAATGAAATCTACTCAATTAAGCTTTTTTTTATTTTTAAATATGTCTATGCTTTTAGCACAAGAACCAAACTTAGAAAAAACTAAAGATTCTCTTAAAACAATTAGTTTGGAAGAGGTTTTANTNACAGGAATCAGAGCTAATGAAGACAGCCCTGTAACTTTTAGCAATGTTACTCGCGAAGACATTAAGCCAAGAAACCTAGGACAAGACCTCCCAATTCTTCTTAATTACCTCCCTGGAGTCGTAACCACCAGTGACGCGGGAGCAGGTATTGGTTATACAGGGATTCGTGTTCGAGGGACTGATGCAACAAGAGTTAATGTTACGATTAATGGGATACCATACAATGATTCGGAATCTCAAGGGACTTTTTGGGTCGACCTCCCTGATTTTGCTTCCTCGGTGGAAACGATTCAGTTGCAACGTGGAGTTGGAACTTCAACCAATGGATCTGCTGCTTTTGGCGCCAGCCTGAACCTCGAAACAGATGCTGTTCAAAATAAGGCATTTGCCTCATTATCTTCTAGTATAGGAAGCTTCAATTCATTAAAAAATACGCTTAGATTCTCGACAGGAAAAATTAATGAAGGATTTACATTTTCTGGCCGTTTATCACAAATCAANTCTGACGGATATATTGATCGCTCCACCTCTGATTTAGATGCCTATTTCTTTCAGGGGACTTTTCAAGATAAATCAACACTAATAAAGGCGCTTGTTTTTGGAGGAGAAGAAATCACCTATCAGGCTTACTGGGGTATAGATGCTGTGACCCTTCAGACAAACAGAACCTATAATACAGCAGGTGAGATATATGATGAAAATGGGAATCGCACCGCCTTTTATGATAATGAGGTAGATAACTACAAGCAAGAACACTATCAATTTCACTGGAATGAACAATTGAATTCCAATTGGAATTTTACACTAGGCTTAAATTATACACATGGAAGAGGTTTTTATGAGCAATATAATGACCTATGGTATGATCAAAATATAGAATTTTCAGGTACGACCTCTTTTGATTATTTACAATTAAACCCCTCAAGTCTTGATGATATAACTATTTCAAACAGTGAGAATATAAGTCAAAAATGGTTGGATAACGATTATTATGTTGTCACTTTAGGATTAAATTTCAATAAAGGTTCTACAAGTCTAAATTTCGGAGGATTATACAGCCGATATGTTGGTGACCATTTTGGAGATCTGATTTGGGGGCAAANTCTAGGTGATGCTGTTCCCAGGCATCGATTTTATGAAAATNAAGGAATNAAAANNGAAGGNANTTTTTTTGCTAAGGNNACACAANNNATCTCTGAAGGANTNACAGCTTTTGTCGATTTACAACTTCGTTCGATAGCATATCAGGTATCTGGTCAAGTTGCTGGACCAGCTCCTTTTTTGGTGGATGACCATTTTTTATTTTTTAATCCAAAAGCAGGACTTACTTATCAAGTTGCCTCCAGGCAAAAATTATATTTTTCTTATGCAAAAGCTCAGCGTGAACCGAATCGTACGGATTATGAAAACGGGAACCCAGAACCAGAAAAACTAGATGACTTTGAACTAGGATGGCGAATAAATACTCCAAAAATTCAAGCCCAGACCAATATTTATTGGATGGAGTATAAAGATCAATTGGTTTTAACAGGAGCTATCGACGCAGTTGGTTCGCCTATCCGTCAGAATGTTGGTAAAAGTAGGCGTCTTGGGATTGAACTAGAACTGAAAATGAATTTAAATTCTAACTGGCTGTGGCAGCCAAATGTTGCTTTAAGTAGTAATCAAAATTTAGACTTTTACTTTAAACGTGATGGGGTTTTAGAAAATTTAGGGCAAACACAATTGGCATACTCCCCAAATATTGTGGGTGGCAGCGCAATTATGTATGTCCCTTCCACTAGATTCCAAATAGGGCTCTTGTCTAAGTATGTAGGAAAGCAGTACATGGGGAATATAGATTCTGAAAACTCTACTTTAGCCGCTTATTTTGTAAATGACTTAAATGCGGTCTATACGTGGCAGCCTAAAAATTGGATTTCTGAAATTCAATGGTCTGTTTTAATAAATAATATTTTTGATAAGCGCTATGAGTCCAATGGATATTTTTACACATTTGATGACAATTGGTCAAATCCTGACCAGATAAAAACAATTGAGGGAGCAGGGTATTACCCTCAAGCTGGGATTAATTTTTTTACAGGAATAAGCTTTCGTTTTTAGAAACGATAAGCTACCNTCAATCGGGTAACAAAAAGATTAAAATCACCTTCAGGGTCAGTATTGAGGAATTGTTGACCGTGAAGTGTAATTTTAAATTGTGTATTGTATTCAATACCCAATTCAATTCCATAGCCATGAGTCAGAGGGTCAATTTGATCCTTAAAATAAATTTTACGGCTTTCAGCGGTAGATTGGTGAAATTGAACATGAGGGAAGGTCCAAAAAGAGAGACTACTATTGGTTAGGGCATCTTCAGCCAACAACCGCTGATAAACCCATCCTAAGCGGAGATAATGGTCGAAAAAACTATTGCTTCTAAAGTTTGGAGTTGGTGGCCCTTGTATCCATTTACTGCCTATACTTAGTCCAATATTCGAATTCTGGTTTACAGAACGCTTAAACGGAATGCGTCCAAAAAAATTTCCATGTACGGCTCCTCCTATGGGATTCATTAAAAAATCGAACGTATTCAGTTCATTTACTTTGTTCCCCTGCCATATAGTTTGGGTCCCAAAAACGGTAAACCCGATATACAAACCATTTTTTGAATCNTATCTCATTTTGAGTACTTCAGTTGTNAGATCTAAATGNTGTAANNTACTCNCNCCAATTATACCATAGCGGATCAAATGTATCTTAAAACTGCTTTCTTCTTTTTTTTCNGAGGTATAATCCAATTCCAATAATTGNGCGCTNGNNAAGTGACAACTTAGCAAAACANCTAAAAGNAAAATATTNCTTTTNAAAAAAGAAAAATTGGATTTAGACATTCCNTAATATAAAACTAATTACNAACACTTAAAATACCATTANAATTTTCTACCTGATAAAATAAAAGTGATTGTGGGGNNNTTAATNCCTCATTAGGATTTAATAACTGNCCAGTAGCTANACTGTATTGAAAAGATTCNCAACNGCAAACAGCTAGAACTCCTTCAATTCCTAATTTAGAACAGTTCTTTGGCAAATGATTAGGGCATGTAGCTTCCCATGCGAGAAAACTAGATCCATTCAAATTAAATAAGATAATACCATTAATACCTGCATCTTCTATTAGGAGACTTCCTCCCACGTAATTTAAGTTACTATACAAAGGAAGTGATAAGTTAAATTCTCTTTGAAACCTTATATCGATTAAATAAGGATTTCGATCAATAGGATTTTCACCACAATTATAAACTAATAGAAAGCTTAATTGCAATATACAGAAAGCAGTAATTTTTTTAATGACTTGTCTCAATTGTGTATATTTGATTGAAAATCCACCTTTGGGAGGATTTTTTATTTATATAAAACGTAGAAAACATGAGTAAAGTATCTTATTATACGGAAGAGGGCTTAAAAAAACTACGTCAAGAGTTAAATCAATTAAAGGACGTTGATCGTCCGAAAGCTTCACAGGCTATTGCTGAGGCAAGAGATAAAGGTGATTTGAGTGAAAATGCGGAATATGATGCTGCTAAAGAAGCTCAGGGAATGTTGGAAATGCAAATTGCTAAACTCGAGAATACCTTAGCCAATGCCAGAATCATTAATGAATCAGAGCTTGACACCACAAAAGTACTAGTTCATTCTACAGTCGAGGTAAAGAACAAAAGTAATGGTGCTAAAATGGAGTATACATTGGTAGCTCAAAGCGAAGCAGATCTTAAGACAGGAAAAATATCTGTTGACTCTCCTATTGGGAAAGGATTGCTTGGTAAAGAAGTAGGTGATACAGCAACTATTTCCGTTCCTAATGGGACTATTGAGTTGGATATTATTTCTATAAGAAGAAATTAATGAAAACTATATTTACCAAAATAATCAATGGTGAAATTCCTTGTTATAAAGTGGCTGAGGATAACAATTGTTTTGCTTTTTTAGATATCAATCCAAACACTAAGGGGCACGTACTTTGCGTTCCAAAATTGCCTATAGATAAATTATTTGACCTTCCAGAGGAGAGCTACCAACAATTGATGATTTTTTCTAGAAAAGTTGCACTTGGTTTAAGGCAAGTTATCCCTTGTAAGCGAATCGCACTATCTGTAATCGGACTTGAAGTCCCTCATGCTCATGTCCACCTGATTCCTATTGAAAAAATACAGGATGCCACCTTTCAAATTAAAACTGCAATTAATACTGATGAAATGCAAAACCTAGCCACTCTTATTTACAAAGCAGTTAAGCAGATAAGCTAATTTTACTTTTGAAGTACTTTATTTAATATCAACTTAAAAGTTGTACCTTGATCTAGAGCTGTTTTTTGAACAGATATTTTCCCTGAGTGGAAATTTTCTACGATTCTTTTTGAAAGTGATAAGCCAAGACCCCAACCTCTTTTTTTTGTTGTAAAGCCTGGTTTGAATATTTTTGATACTATTTCCTTATTAATTCCTGAACCATTATCTTGAATAAGAATTTCAATATAAGATGAAAATTCATTTAGGGAGATGATTAGAATTCCTTTACCTTTCATAGCATCAATCCCATTTTTTATTAAATTCTCAAGGGTCCAACTGATCAATTGAGGATTGAAAGGAATACTAATTTTTTCTTTAGGAAGATCAAGTTTAAATTCTATCTGCTCAGAGCTTCTTTTTTGCAGATAATTAACGGTACTCCTAATCGAATAAACAATATCATTCGAGACTAACTCTGGGATTGATCCTACTTTAGAAAAACGATCTGTAATCAGATTGAGGCGCTCAATATCTTTCTCAATCTCAAATAATGATCTTGATCCAGGATATTCTTCTTTTAAGAGTGTTACCCATCCCATCATTGACGTTAGAGGGGTACCAATTTGATGTGCAGTTTCTTTAGCCATTCCTGCCCATAAACGATTTTGTTCTGCGATTCGAGTAGTTTTAAATACAAAATATAGCACAGCTCCAAATAAAATAATAATAAGCAAAAGTGCTAGAGGATAGTACTGTAGTTTTTTTAGAGTAGTAGAATCTCCGTAATAGAGTTTTTGATTAATAACAAGGGCTCCAGTATTATCCCTATGTTGAATTAGAATGGGGAGATTTTCATTTTTTATTTTTTCAAGTATATGGTAAAGTTCAGAAGAATCTTGTTTTTTTTGATTCCAATTTATATTTCTTATTTCAATAATTTTCCCCTGATCATTTACTTGAATCATCGGGTTTTTTCCCGCTCGTTGTAAAATTTCAAAAGTCAAGTTATTCAAATCTTGATTCTGAATGTATTCCTCCTGTGCGATAGCCCAAAGCTCCATTTTACTTCGCTCTTCTTGACTTAAATTTTGGAACAAAATATTTGTATTCCATAGTATTAAAGCTACNATAGCAAAGGCAAAAAATAGCCAACTATTCTTTAGTTTACCAACAAATTTTTGGATAAATTTCATAAGAAGCTTTAACACTAAGATAATTCAATTTAAGAAAACAAAAGAAAGGGTAGTCAGCCCTAAAAGTTTTATTATTTTTGTTTGGAAATCATTACAAATTATGGAAATAGTAGGGAAAATTAAATGGATAGACGAAACGAAAACATATGGGACCAATGGCTTTCGAAAAAGAGAGATTGTTGTTACTACNGAAGAACAATATCCTCAGCATATTTTAGTAGAATTTATTCAGGACAAATGTGATTTACTAAATGCCTATCAGGTTGGTCAATCAGTAAAAATNGGTATTAANNTACGCGGAAGAGAATGGGTAAACCCTGAAGGTGAAACAAAATATTTTAACTCTGTTCAAGGCTGGCGTATAGACTCCGTGGAATCTGGGGTATCAACTTCTGAAATACCTCAAATGCCACCTGAATCTGNATTTAAACCCGCTGAAGGTGAAGCAAATGAGNCAGAGGACGATTTACCGTTCTAATACGTTTCCAAAATTTCATCGTATCTGAAACAACCNATAAGGTGATCATTTACCATTCCTGTTGCTTGCATAAATGCNTAAATAACAGTTGGCCCCAAAAATTTAAAACCTTCTTTTTTTAAGGCTTTACAAACTCTATAAGCTAAAGGGGTGTAATGAGGGATTTCTTTATGCGTTTTAAAAGTATTTATTAGAGGTTTTCCGTCCACAAAGGCCCAAATAAATTTAGAAAAGCTCCCATGTTTCTTTTGGATTTTGATAAAAGTCTTNGCATTATTTATCGCAGCTTCAATTTTTAATCTATTCCTAACAATACCACTATTTTTTTTCAGACTAGTTATTTCATCAGAACCGTATTCAGCGATTTTAACATAATCAAATTGGTCAAAAGCATTATAAAAATTTTCTCGCTTTCGTAAAATTGTGATCCAACTCAGACCNGCCTGAAATATTTCCAAAGTAAGAAATTCAAAAAGTTTTTGTTCGTCATATATCGGCACCCCCCATTCTGTATCGTGATAATTTTCATAGAGTGAATCTCCGAGACACCATTGACATCTTACTTTAGACATAAGTTAAAGTTAAAAAAAAAGCATCCTATTAGGATGCTTTTTGATTAATAATTGTGTGTGGTTTAAACAAGTGCAATACGCTCAAATCCCGTTACAACAAGATCGCCAGCAGACTTAACATAAGTAGCAACAGATACTTTACTGTCTTTGATAAAGTCTTGATTTACTAATGTATTTTCTTTGTAAAAACGTTTAATTTTACCTTTCACAATATTGTCCAACATTGCTTCTGGTTTACCTTCCTGACGAAGTTGTTCCTTTGAAATTTCAATTTCCTTCTCAACAACAGAGGCATCTACATGCTCTTCATTAAGCGCTATAGGATTCATTGCGGCAACTTGCATAGCTACATTCTTAGCAATTTCAGCTCCGTTGTCCGAGGTTTTTGACAGACCTACTAACGCAGCAATTTTATTTCCCGCATGGATATAACTACCCACATAAGGAGCTTTAAGAGTTTTAAATCCTCCAATTTCAATTTTTTCTCCAATAACTCCAGTCTGTTCAGTAAGTTTTTCAGCAACAGTCATTCCTTCGAATGCTGAACCTAAAAAATCTTCTAATGTGTCGCAACTAAGCGCTAAGCTAACTAATTCATTAGCTAGTTTAATATAGGAATCGTTTTTTGCAACAAAATCAGTTTCACAGTTAACCGAAATAATTACTCCTGCAGTTTTACTAGCATTAACTTTTGCCAAAACAGCTCCTTCGGAAGATTCTCTATCTGCTCTGTTTGCAGCTACTTTTTGACCTTTTTTTCTAAGATTTTCAACAGCTTTGTCAAAGTCTCCTTCGGATTCAACAAGTGCTTTTTTACAATCCATCATTCCAGCGCCAGTTGCTTGGCGGAGTTTGTTTACTTCAGATGCAGTGATTTTCACAGTTTTTAATTTAAATTTATTATGTTTCTTTTTCTTTAGATTCTTCTTCTTTTTCTTCTGCAGCAGTTGATTCTTTTTTGGTTTCTGACTTTGTTGATTTAGCTATTGCTTCTGGAACTATTGTTTCAGCTTGTTCTTCTTTTGCTGCTTCCTCCATTTCTTTTGAATCGCTATCAGAGGTTTCTTCTTTTTCTTTCTTTCTCTCACTCAAACCTTCTGTAACAGCATCAGTGACTAGGCTTAAAATTTTATCAATTGACTTTGACGCATCATCATTTGATGGAATTACATAATTAACGTCACGAGGATCAGAATTTGTATCAACCATTGCAAAAATTGGAATTTTCAATTTTTGAGCTTCTCTCACAGCAATATGCTCACGGGTAGTGTCAACAATAAATATTGCCCCAGGAAGTCGAGTCATTTCTGTAATTGAACCTAAGTTTTTTTCTAACTTCGCCCTTAGACGATCAACTTGTAAACGTTCTTTTTTAGAAAGGGTTTCGAATGTGCCATCCTTTTTCATCCGATCAATCGCCCCCATTTTTTTAACAGCTTTTCTTATGGTAACAAAGTTTGTTAGCATACCACCAGGCCAGCGCTCAGTGATGTAAGGCATATTTACTGATTTTGCTTTTTCAGCAACAATATCTTTAGCTTGTTTTTTGGTTGCTACGAACAAGATTTTTCTTCCAGATGAAGCGATTTTTCTTAAAGCCTCATTGGTTTCCTCAATCTTAGCAGCAGTTTTGTAAAGATTGATTATGTGAATTCCGTTTCGCTCCATGTAAATATAAGGAGCCATATTCGGATTCCATTTTCGAGTTAAGTGTCCAAAATGAACACCTGCATTGAGCAGGTCATTTACTTCTATTTTTGCCATTTTATTTAGTTTACGTTCCTTTTGATTAGCAACAAATCTTAAGACTTGTTTAGATGCTAAACTAATATTCGCCTTAGCGTTTTAAGCAACTAGTTAATTAATAATAAATGAATGAACTTTGTTTTGCCTTAGCAAAACGATACCAATTAACGTTTTGAAAATTGGAATTTTTTTCTTGCTTTCTTCTGACCAAATTTCTTACGTTCTACCATACGTGGGTCACGAGTTAACAAACCTTCAGGTTTTAAATCCGCACGATATTCCTCATTTATTTTACATAGGGCTCTAGCAATTGCCAAACGAACTGCTTCAGCTTGACCATTAGATCCACCGCCTTTGACGGTTACATTTAAATCATAATTGCCTTCTGTATTGGTTAATAAGAAAGGCTGTTGAATTTTGTATTGTAATGTTGGAGTTGAAAAATAGTCAGTATACTTTTTTTTATTTACCATAATTGAACCTTTGCCCTTGCTTACATATATTCGAGCGACAGAGGTTTTTCTTCGGCCTATAGTGTGAACAGTATCCATTATAAATAGTCGTTTATATTAATAATTTTAGGATTTTGCGCATTCTGCTTGTGTTCAGCACCACCGTGAACACGAAGGTTTCTATATAAATCAGCACCTAACTTATTTTTAGGGAGCATTCCCTTAACAGCATTTTCTAAGAGGCGAGTATCTTTTTTCTTATGAATTTGTGATGCATTGAGAACACGTTGGCCTCCTGGATATCCAGTATGGCGAATATATTCTTTTTGTTCCCATTTATTTCCGCTTAAAGTAATTTGAGCAGCATTTATTACAATAACGTTATCTCCACAGTCTACGTGGGGAGTATAATTTGGTTTATATTTACCTCTTAAAAATTTAGCAATAATCCCAGCAACTCTTCCCAGGGGAAGATTTTTCACATCTACAACAATCCATTCCTTTTTGACTGTATTGGCATTTGCGGAAATTGTTTTATAACTTAATGTATTCACAATTAATATTTTGAACCGATGAAAAAAATCCCAACGGGCTGCAAATGTACAATTATATATGAGTTTGAAAAAAGTTTTTTAATCTATTTTTAATTAAACTAAAAGCATCANTCAATTTTTAATGNGCTTCTAACCAGTTGTTTCCAATTCCAATATCNACAANAAGTGGCACCTCTAGAGAAAATGCATTTTCCATTTCGTTTTTTACCATAGTTTGAAGAGCCATTTTTTCCTCTTTAGGNACATCAAAGACNAGCTCATCNTGAACTTGAAGTANCATTTTAGATTGCCAATTTTCATTCTCTAGTTTGTTTTGAATGGCAATCATAGCTAATTTGATAATATCTGCAGCACTTCCTTGTATGGGNGCATTTACCGCATTACGTTCTGCAGCTCCNCTTACTACTGCATTTTGNGAGTTAATATCTTTTAAATANCGTCTTCTTCCTAAAATAGTAGAGACATAGCCATTATCTCTAGCAAAATCNACCTGATCGTNAATATAGTTTCGCAACTTTGGATAAGTTGTATAGTANGTGTCAATNAGTTCTTTTGCTTCATTACGNTTTAGATCGGTTTGTTGACTNAGCCCAAAAGCAGATACNCCATAGATAATTCCAAAATTGACNGTTTTGGCATTGCTTCTTTGTGCTCGGNTAACTTCTTCTAGAGGCACATTAAATACTTTTGATGCAGTAGTTTGGTGAATATCCTCATTATTTTTGAAGGCCGAAACCATACCTTCATCCCTACTTAATGCAGCAATGATGCGCAATTCAATTTGTGAATAATCTGCAGCCATCAGTACATGATTCTCATCTCTTGGGATAAATGCTTTTCTAACTTGTTGACCTCTAGGCGTCCTGATTGGGATATTTTGAAGATTGGGATTATTACTACTCAATCTTCCTGTTGCAGCTACTGCTTGATTATAGATTGTGTGCACACGGTTATTTTTTTGATTGACACCTTTAGGTAGTGCATCTACATAAGTGTTTTGTAGTTTTTTTAGTGATCTCCAGTCTAATATTTCTGATACAATATGGTGATCTTTAGCTAGATAAGAAAGAACATCTTCAGCGGTTGAATATTGCCCTGTTTTNGTTTTTTTTGGTTTATCCACTAATTTGAGTTTATCGAAGAGNATATGGCCCAATTGTTTGGGAGATGCTAAATTAAAAGTTTCACCTGCTGTATTAAAAATAGCCTTTTCTAGATTTTCAATGTCTATATTTAAGTTTTTAGAAAGATCTTCTAGAAAGGGGACATCTAAGTTAATACCCTCACATTCNATAGCAGCAAGAACCTTAACCAATGGTAGCTCTACTTTTTTGTATAAATCCAAGGTTTGTGTCGCATCCATTTCCTTTTCAAAATATTGTTTGAGCTGGAAGGTGATGTCCGCGTCTTCAACAGCATACTCTGTTTGCTTTTCAATGGAAACATCTCTCATACTTCCTTGATTAAGCCCTTTTTTACCAATTAGTTCTGTGATAGATTGTGGATTATAGTCCAGATAGGTTTCTGCTAGAATATCCATATTGTGTCGCATATCTGGATTGATTAGATAATGGGCGATCATAGTATCAAAAAGAGGAGCTGTAACATTTAAGTTATAATTTTTTAAAACCTTCAAATCATATTTAAGATTGTGCCCGATTTTCTCAATTTCAGTATGTTCAAAAAAGGCTTTAAAAGGCNTCAGAATCGCAAGTGTCTCGTCTTTATTATCTGGTAAGACAAGATAATACCCTTTTGATTCCTCCCATGANAAAGCAATCCCNACTATTTCGGCGCTTAAAGCGTCTAAAGATGTCGTTTCTGTATCAAAGCAAACACTTTTCTGCTTGAGCAAGTTTTTTAAAAGTAGTTCTCTTGAAAGCGAGCTATCAACGATTTGATACCAGTGTTTTTTTGTCTTTAAATCCTTCCTTTCTGAAGCTTTAAGTTCAGTTACTATGCCACTTCCAGGGGGAGAAAAAAGGTCAAACTGTTGACCTTGCTGCTCTACTTTTTTTTTGGAAGTTGTTTCTTTTTTGGGAGCCTCCTCTTCATTTTGAGCAAAGATTTTTTTGAAATTTTCTGCTATTCTTCTAAATTCAAGTTCTTGAAAAACAGCATTTACAGCTTCTGCATTTGGCTCACTTAGCTTGTAATCTTTTGCCTCAAACTTAACAGGCACATCTAATAAAATTGTTGCCAATTGTTTAGATAAAATACCAATCTCTTTATTGGCCTCAATTTTTTCTTTTAGTTTTCCTTTGAGCTCNCTTGTGTGCTCTAATAGCCCCTCCATACTACCATAGGATTTTATAAATTTTTTGGCAGTTTTGTCCCCTACTCCTGGAAGCCCAGGGATATTATCAACTGCATCCCCCATCATACCTAAATAGTCAATAACTTGTTCCGGCCTTTCAACCTCAAATTTTTCTTGAACTTCTGGTACACCCCAAATTTCAATACCATTCCCCATCCGAGCAGGTCGGTACATGAATATATTTTCAGANACCAACTGTGCAAAATCCTTGTCTGGGGTAACCATATAAACNTGATAGCTTTCCTTTTCAGCCTGTTTTGCTAAGGTTCCAATGATATCATCTGCCTCAAATCCTTCTTTTACAATAACAGGGATATGCATTGCATCTAAAATCTGTTGTATGTAGGGCACAGCTATCTCAATAGCTTCTGGAGTTTGCTCACGATTTGCTTTATACTCTGTAAACATTTTAGTCCGAATTACTGAACCACCTTTATCAAAACAAACTGCAAGGTGGTCTGGGCGCTCTCGTTTTATTAAATCAAGTAATGAATTAGTAAAACCCATAATGGCAGAAGTATCCATTCCCTTAGAGTTGATTCTTGGGTTTTTGATAAATGCATAATAACCCCTAAAAATTAAGGCATAGGCATCAAGTAAAAAAAGACGATTTTGTTGACTCATTTGTTAAATATAAAAAACGATTAGACAATCAGATTCATTCTTAATTTTTATTTGAAATAGAGTTCAATTTTTTACAAATCCCCTCAATATCTAACCCAAGGTCTCTTAGAAGTTTTTTGGAATTCCCATGTGAGATAAATTGGTCTGGTATCCCCTGAAGATCAATAGGGATAGAGTAGTAGCTTTTAGCAGAAAATTCAAGAACAGCACTTCCAACCCCACCTTTTAAGGCTCCCTCTTCATAGATTACAATATATTCATATTTTGTAAATACTTCATGAAGAAGTTTAGTGTCTAAAGGCTTTACAAAGCCTAAGTCGTAATGGGCAAAACTTTCTGGTTGTTCTGCCCTNNTCAAAGCNATTTCAATNGTTTGAGCTAATGTTCCAATTGAGAGTATTGCATATCGGTTCCCTTTTTTTAAGCATTGACCTTTACCCAATTTGATTTTTTTCAAATTAAANTTTAGATNATNGATTTGGCTATATCCTCTTGGATATCTAATCGCTAATGGATGATCCAATCCAAGTTGAGCTGTATAAAGTAAGTTTTGGAGTAACTCAGCATTTCTTGGAGTTGCAATTGATATATTTGGAATACATCTTAGGTAAGCAATGTCAAAAACACCATGATGTGTTGGGCCGTCATGTCCAACAATTCCAGCTCGATCAATACAAAAAACTACTGGGAGTTTTTGAAGAGCTACATCGTGGATAATTTGATCATAGGCCCGTTGTAAAAAAGTAGAATAAATTACACAAAAGGGCAACATTCCTTGAGTAGCCATACCTGCTGCTAATGTAATTGCGTGCTGTTCTGCAATCCCAACATCAATACAGCGTTCAGGAAATTCTCGCATCAATTCAACCAAACCGCTCCCAGTTGGCATGGCAGGTGTGATGGCAATAATTTTGGAATTTTGTTTAAGTAGATAAGTCAATGTTTTACCCAAGATCTCTTGAAATTTAATTTTTTGTTTTCCATCAAATGAGTTTAGTTTTCCGGTTAAAGGATCAAATTTTCCAGGCGAATGATAAGTGATTTGTTCACTTTCAGCAACGGAAAGCCCTTTCCCTTTTTTTGTAACAACATGAAGCAAGCGAGGTCCTGATTGTTTATTTTGTATTTCCAGACCTTTAATGAGTAAATCTAAATCGTGTCCATCAATAGGTCCAGAATAGGAAATATTTAAAGTATTAAAAAAATTATGTAAACCGAAATTCCCTTTTTTTACTTTATCAAAATAGTCTTTTAGCGCTCCTACGCTAGGGTCAATACCCATGCTATTATCATTTAATATGACTAGGACATTAGCCGAGGTGGTTCCCAGATGATTTAATGCTTCAAAGGCCATACCATTTGTAATTGAAGCATCTCCGATAACGGCGACATGTTTTTTTTCATTTCCATTTAGTTGTGCGCTTAAAGCCATACCCAGAACTGCAGAAATTGAGGTCCCTGCATGTCCCGTTCCAAATGCATCATATGGACTTTCATCCCGCTTTGGAAAACCACTAATTCCTCCTTGCTGTCGAAGTTGGTCAAACCCTTTTTTTCTTCCGGTGAGTATTTTATGGCTATAACTTTGGTGTCCCACATCCCAAATAAGTATATCCTGAGGCGTATTTAAAACGTAATGTAAGGCAATAGTTAATTCAACTGTACCTAAACTTGATCCAAGATGACCTTCCCCTTTTGCCAAAGTATCAATAATTATGTTACGGAGGGTTTTTGCTAAACTCACAAGTTGATTAGCATCATATTTTCTTAATTTCTTAGGATCTGGAATAGCATCCATTAACTGTTCAGACATGTAGTAAAGATACATAAATCAGATAGGGATNGAATGCACATAGTTTTTGTATTTTTAAAGATGCAATTTGATGATTTGTACTTTATGAAACAAGCCATACTAGAAGCAGAAAAGGCTTTACACGCAGATGAAGTCCCAATAGGTGCTGTTGTGGTTGTTGGAGATCANATAATTGCAAGGGCTCATAATTTGACTGAAAGATTAAATGATGTAACGGCACATGCTGAAATGCAAGCGATTACCTCTGCAGCGAATTTTATTAATGGNAAATATTTAGTTGGATGTACACTATATGTTACCCTAGAACCCTGTATAATGTGTGCTGGAGCATTAAATTGGAGTCAATTAGAAGGAGTTGTTTATGCAGCTTCTGATTTCAAGAGAGGATTTATTCAAGCAGGATTAAGTTTACATCCCAAAACGGTTATTCGCGGTGGTATAATGCGGAAAGAATCTAAAGAATTATTNGATAAATTTTTTGCCAAAAAAAGGTCATAAAAAAAGCACCTCTAATGAAGTGCTTCAATTACAGTAATAATATATATTATAATAGGCTTATGTTGGAAGCTTGCTTCCCTTTTTTTCCTTCTTCTTCTACATACTCTACTTTTGCTCCCTCTCTGAGGGTCACGCCATCAAGGGCTGAAATATGAACGAATACGTCTTCGCCAGACTCATCGTTGGTAATGAAACCAAATCCTTTAGCTTCATTAAAAAATTTAACTGTACCAGTCATGTGTTTATTTAAAAAATTATATGCAAAGGTACGTTTATTATCAACGCAAGGTTGAATTTTAACAAATTTCTTTATTTAAAGAAACTGATTTTCAAATAATTCCAAAGAAGAAACCTTTTGACATCATTTCCTTTCAACTTTTTTGATTTGAGTGGGAGGGCTNATATTTTCCCTCATTTTTTTTAAATTTTCTTCACTTAAAGTATAATCCTGCAATTTTTTTCCATTCCAGCGATGATATAAAAACAAAGGAAGAAAAATAAAGGNNGCCCCTAACACAGTAAATCCTATTATACGTTCTCCTTCTTCAAAGTTAAGCTGAGCTCTATGATAAATTCCATAAAACAAGCTACTTAGAATAAAAACAAAGAGTATCCTTAAAAATAAATTCATTTTTTTGAAACCGCAGTTGATTTAAGATAAAGTTCATTTAGTTGCTCTTTATTCAAATGAGCTGGTGCATCAATCATGACATCTCTTCCAGAATTATTTTTAGGGAAGGCAATAAAATCTCGAATAGTTTCTTCTCCACCGAGTATGGCAACAAGTCTATCAAGTCCAAAGGCAATGCCCCCATGAGGAGGAGCTCCATATTGGAAGGCATTCATTAAAAATCCAAACTGAGCTGTTGCTTCCTCTTTTGTAAATCCAAGTAGATCAAAAATAAATGCCTGTAATGTTTGATCATAAATTCGAATGGAGCCTCCACCAATTTCATTTCCATTAAGTACAAGATCATATGCATTTGCTTTAACTGATTCTGGATTTGATTTAAGTAATTCTAAATCTTCAGGCTTAGGAGCGGTAAAAGGATGATGCTTGGCGTGATAGCGATTGCTTTCATCATCCCATTCTAATAAGGGAAAGTCAGTAATCCAAAGTGGTGCGAACTCGTTAGGATTTCTCAGGTCTAGGCGCTCGGCCAATTCCATACGAAGGCTACTTAATTGAGTTCGAGTTGTTTTAGTTTCCCCAGATAGAATAAGTATCATATCCCCAATCTTAGCTTCGCAATGAACTGCCCAGGCTTTTAAATCTTCAGGGGGAAAAAATTTATCTACAGAAGATTTGAAACTTCCATCTGCATTACATTTTACGTAGACAAGCCCCTTTGCACCAATTTGTGGCCTTTTAACCCAATCAATTAGTTCATCGATTTGTTTTCGACTCATTTCAGCAGCCCCAGGGACGACTATCCCAACAATCAATTCTTGGTTGTCAAAAACCTCAAATCCTTTGCCCTGTGCTAGTTCATTTAACTCTTTAAAACACATCCCAAAACGGATATCAGGTTTGTCGTTCCCATAATTTTTAATTGCTTCATCATATGTCATTCGAGGAAATGTAGAAACTTCAACACCTTTTATTTCTTTAATTAAATGTCTTGTTAGTCCTTCAAATTGACTTAAAATATCTTCTTGCTCTACAAAGGCCATTTCACAGTCAATCTGAGTAAATTCTGGCTGTCTATCTGAACGCAAGTCTTCATCTCGAAAACACTTCACAATCTGAAAGTATTTATCTAAACCACCTACCATCAATAATTGTTTAAACGTTTGAGGNGATTGTGGCAANGCATAAAATTGTCCCTCATTCATTCGAGAAGGGACTACAAAATCACGAGCGCCTTCTGGAGTAGACTTGATTAAACAGGGTGTTTCTATATCCACGAAACCTGCTTCAGACAGGTAGTTTCNTACAGCCATATTGACCTTATGTCTGAAAAGTAAATTATCTTTTAACGGATTTCTTCTTAAATCTAAGTATCGGTATTGCATTCTCAATTCTTCTCCACCATCTGTTTCGTTTTCTATTGTAAACGGTGGTNTTTTGGAGNCATTTAAAACGGTGAGTTCTTCCACTAAAACTTCAACATCACCTGTTGCAATTTTTGAATTTTTGGCTTCCCTTTCAATCACCTCCCCTTTAACTTTAATAACAAATTCACGACCAAGACCTTGAGCAGTCTCAAAAACTTTTTTTGGTGTGCGCTTTTCATCAAATATAAGTTGAGTAATCCCGTATCTATCACGAAGGTCTACCCAAACAATAAAACCTTTATTTCTATTTTTTTGAACCCAACCGGACAACGTTACAGTTTGATTTAATTGTTCAAGGGAGAGTGATCCGCAGTCGTGAGTTCTATACATACTAAATAAATATTAAACAAAAATAAAAAATCCTGAGGGGGTGAGCTAAAGGAATTGTAAATCTTTATAAGATCTTCTTTAACCAAACTTTGACAGAATAAACAATGGTGAATGTTGCAGGGACAATTACCAAAGTCAAGAAGGTTGCAAAGGTTAGTCCAAAAATNACTGTCCAGGCTAAAGGTCCCCAGAAAATAACATTGTCTCCACCTATATAGATCTTTGGATTCCATTCAGAAAACATTGAGAAAAAGTCAATATTTAATCCAATAGCTAATGGAATTAATCCAAGAACTGTTGTAATAGCGGTTAAGATAACAGGACGTAATCGCGCTGCTCCACCTTCAATAATCTCAGGGATAACCATTTCCTTTGAAAGTAAAACTCCCTTTNTTAGGCCTTCTTCACTATGTTTNCGATCAATAAGTAGCTGAGTATAATCTAATAATACTACACCATTATTAACGACAATTCCAGCTAAAGCAATAATTCCCATCATTGTCATCAAAATCACAAATGGCATTTTAAAAGCGATTAAGCCTAAAAATACTCCAGTAAAACTTAAAAATATTGACAATAAAATGATTAGTGGTTTGGAAATTGAATTAAACTGAAACACCAAAAGTAATAATATCAAACCTAAAGCTGCTGCAAGAGCTTTTGATAAAAAGGACATATTTTCNTCTTGCTTTTCAATTTCACCAGAAAACTTAAAATTGACTTTACCCGGGAGATCAAAATTATTAAGTGCATTTTTAACCTGGTCAACAACTTCGTTGGCATTATAGCCAGCAAGAACAGATGAATATAGAGTTACCACTCTATTCAGCTCACGATGTTTGATAGCATTAAAACTGGTGATGGGTTTTTGCTTTACAAGTGCAGAAACAGGAATTTCTTTAATACGTCCTGTAGCCTGATCTCTAAAAATGATATTTTGATTGAAAAGAGAGTTATCCTCATAACGATTTTCTTTATCAAAACGTACATTTATATCGTAATCATCACCATCTTTTTTATAGATTCCAGCTTTTGAACCAAATAAAGATGTTCTCAATAGTTGACCAACTTGTGAGGCTGAAACACCTAATTCTCCTGCTTTTTTACGATCTATTACCAGTTGAGTTCCAGGTTTATTTTTATTTACATCAATCTTTAGTTCTTCAACTCCACTGATGTTTATTCGATTAAGAAAATCTTTCATTTGCTCAGCGGTTTGAATCAGCTCTAAATAAGCAGCTCCCGTAATTTCAATAGTTATAGGATAACCAGCTGGTGGACCATTGGCATCTTTTTCAACGGAAATAGCTACCCCAGGAAACTTTTCAAAAAGTTGTTCTTGAATAGCTTTTCGAAGACTTTCACTTGATACTCCCTCTCTAAACTTAAACTCCTGCATTGTAAGGGTAATTTTTCCTTTATGTGGAAGTTCATTGGTATTACCGTTATCTACAAGTGGATTTCCAGCTCCCTCTCCAACTTGAGCAACCATAGATTCAACTAAGAGATTTTTTCCATTATTATTAAATCTTGGACGAACTATTACCTNTAAAATTTCATTTTCAATCAATTTGGTAATACGATTAGTTTTAGCNATAGCGGTTCCTTCAGGGTACTCAATAAAAACTAGAATTTGTTTGGGCTGGTTGTCAGGGAAAAATTCGACTTTTGGGGGAAAAACACCCATTAGAGCAAAAGAAAGAAATAACAGTAAAAAAGTTCCTCCTAAAAACAAATATGGTTTAGGTCCAGCCAANGCAAAATTTAAAAATTTCCGGTAACCATTTTCAAGCTTTACTAAGAATAAATTTTGGAAATTAATAGACCACTTTTTAATAAAGAATTTGTAGAGCCATAATAAAACAGGAACTAAAATCATAAGATTTCCGAAAATTCGAGTTTTTTCCGAACCCAATAATAGAAGACCTAACCCCCCCATAAAAAAGGTTAATTTCCATAAAGATTTTGTGCTGATTTCCCGTTCACTTATTTCCATAAATTGAGATACCAACATAGAGTTAAAGAAAATAGCAACCACTAAAGAAGATCCTAGTACCACAGAAAGTGTAATGGGGAAATAGATCATAAATTCCCCCATNAATCCAGGCCAAGCACCTAGGGGTACAAAAGCTCCAATTGTTGTAGCAGTGGAAACTATTATTGGGAATGCAATTTCTCCAATACCTGCTTTTGCAGCTTGAATTCTTGAGTACCCCTTTTTTTCCATTAAACGATAAACATTTTCAACTACTACAATTCCGTTATCTACAAGCATTCCAAGACCCATAACAAGACCAAACAGTACCATAGTATTCATTGTATACCCTAAAAAGGATAATATCATAAAGGACATAAACATAGACATGGGAATTGCAAACCCAACAAACAAGGCATTTCTAAAGCCTAAAAAGAACATTAANACAGTTACAACTAGTATGACTCCAAAAATGATAGAGTTTACTAACTCACTAATCTGATTTAATGTCATATTGGATTGATCATTGGAAACAACAATTTCCAAATCCTTTGGTAAGTTNAAGGATTCTCTGTCAGAGACAATTAATTTTATNTCTTNTGAAGCTTGGACTAGATTTTTCCCACCACGTTTGATAACATCTAAAAGAATAGCTTTTTCTCCAAATGATCGAGCAAAAGATGTCGTTTCTTTTTCTTTGAATGAGATTTCAGATATATCCCCGAGGTAAACAGGACCCTTATCTGTTTTTACTACAAAATTCTTTAATTCCTCTGGATTCTCAATTTCTCCAATTAGTCTGATATTTCTTCTCTGTCCACCACTAACAATATTTCCGCCGGATATTGTTGTATTTTCTCTTGAAATCGCTCCTAAAATATCATTAAATGAAACTTTTGCAGCNGTCATTTTATATATATCTACAGCAACTTCTAATTCAAATACCTGGATACCCCGAATGTTTACTTCCTTGACTTGAGGTAGTTGTTCGATTTGATATTCGATGTTTTCAGCATATTTTTTAAGCTGCTCGATNGGGTAATCCCCACTAAGAGAAATACTGAGTATGGGTTCGAATTCTGACAAATCAAGCTCAAAAATATTTGGTTCTACTTTAGCATTGTTAAATACTGGCCAATCGGGTCCTGATGTAATTCCATCAACTAAATCCTTAACCTTTTGTTTAGCGTTATCAATTGTTATATTCTCATCAAATTCAATCCGAATTACTGAAAAGTCTTCTGANGAAGTAGAGCGAATCTCTACTAAATTTGGCACTCCTTTTAAAGCCTCTTCTAAAGGGTCAGTTACTGATCTCTCAATATCCTCTGCTGTATTACCAGGGTAAATTGTATTAACAAAAACTTTTGTATCATTAATTTCTGGAAACGTTTCTCTAGGCATAGAAAAATAAGAACTTATTCCTAAAATCAAAAAGAGTATCATGATAACATATACTACAGTTTTGTGGTCTATAGCCCAACTGGACAATACAAATTCTTTAATCTTTGGCGTTTTCATTTGATACGAGATTTAAAGCTCAATACGTTTAACTTTCTGATTTGGCTCAAGTAGGCTTACGCCTTCATCAATGACTAAATCTCCCTCAGAAACCCCTTCTATAATTTCTATCATTTCATTTTTTGATTTTCCCAATTGAACAAATTGTTGTGAAGCGATGAATTTATTCTCCCCTTCTGGGGTAGACAATATGAAAACATAGTTCTTTCCTTCGGAATTTGACCTGATGGTTCTCTTGGGAACCATTAGAGCTTCTCGATTGATATAATCTATTACGCTTAGTTTGGCATTTAGGTTGGGNTTNATTTCGTTATTTAAATTTTCAAGTGGAGCTTCTATTCTAAATGTCCGGTTACTGGGTTGAATATAATTTCCAGTTTGGCGAATTAACGTAGTCTGGCTTTTACCTATNGCTGGTATTTCAACTCTTGCTTTGCTTCCCACATTAATTGAGGTTAAATAATTTTCAGGAACATCTGCTTCCACATACATTCTATTGAGGTTTACAATTCTCAATATAGGTGTAATCCCAGGAGCTACATTTGCTCCCTCATTTGAAAATATTTGNTCAATAGTTCCATTAAATGGGGCGTATATTTTTGTTNTTGAAAGCTGACGTTTCATTTGATCCAATTGCTTTTTTTGACCTTCAAATCTTGTTTTTGCTTCTAAATACATCATCTCAGAACCAATTTTTTGATTCCAAAGACGTTCAGTNCTTTCGAATGTTGTTNTGGCAAGNTCTAATTGAAGNTTTATTTGGTCCAATTGTTCTTGAAGCCCTGCATCATCAATTTTAGCNAGAAGANTTCCTTTTTTAACTAATTGNCCTTCTTTTATAAAAACGCGAATAAGTTTTCCTCCGAATTCAGGATATAGTTCTAGGTTCTGACGTGTTTTTATGTTAGCCTGTATTTCGATGGCATGTTCAAAATTAGTAGACTTCAGGGCTAATGCCGTGATTAGCGCCCGTTTTTCATTTACGGTTATTTTTTCAATGGCTGCGTTAACTTTATTAAGTTCTAAATTAAACGTATTGATTTCTTCTGTTAATTGATCTTTTTTTGCTTTCAAAGCTTCCAAGTTATTTTGGATAGGCATGATACTATCCTTGTTTTCTATGTTTTGTCCACAATTCGACAGTAATAATGAAAATGAGATTAAAAAAATTACTTTTTTCATATTTTAATTTTCTGAGATATTTAGAAGGGTTTCTAAGTTTAATTTTTTTTGAATAACACTTTGAATTGAAGAAATGTAGTTATTCTGTGCACTGTATAGTTGTAATTGGGCTTGACGTAACTCGAAAGTGCTGGCCATTCCCTCAAAATATTTAGATTGATTTTTTTGTTCAATCCTATTTGCTAAAGTCAAATTTTCTTTATTTGTAAAATAGGTTTCAATGGCTAATTTGTAGTCATTTAATGCTCCTTGAACTTCAATATTTATTCGTTCTTGGGTTTCTTCAAGAGTAGTTTCGGCTTGATCTAAAGCTATTTTAGCTTTTTGGGATTGTGCTCTTCGTTTTAAAGAACTAAATATGGGGACTTGTAAAT